>JAFCFG010000062.1 GCA_017608725.1 Candidatus Iainarchaeum sp. | reverse complement strand
TGCGGAATGGTTCTAAACGGCTTCATGAACCTGTACAATGCAACCGGAAAAAAAGAGTATCTGAAAACAGGGGAAAAAATTGCTAATTTTTTAAAGGAAAAGATGTTTGAAAAAGGGGAAATGCACGCTGTATACAACCTAAAGAGCAAGAAAGTTCTGGACAGTAAGGAAAGGTGGAGCTGGCAGCCAGGCAGCTACCATGCAAAGCTTGCAATTGGGCTGCTTGAACTGGGGGAAAAAACAGGCAATGGGGATTATGCAGGCATTGCAATGCAGCTGTGTGAAAACGCTATTAAGCTGCAGCAGCCTAACGGCAGATTTGAAACAAACAAGGGCAATAAGAGCACGCACCTGCACCCCCACTGCTATTCAGCCGAGGGATTGCTCTATGCCGGAGTCAAATTAAGGGAAAGCAGGTACATTGAGGCTGCAAAAAAATCGGCTGTGTGGGCATTGGAAGAGGCAGCAGCAAGCAGCAGGGTTAATTTACTCTACTGCAACGGGGTCTGGAACAACAACCAAAGAAGCGATGTGACAGCACAGGTTGTAAGACTGGGCTGTGCTTTGATTGGTAAAGAGGAATTGATTGAAAGAAAGTACCTGAACAAAACAATTGAGCTTTCAAAGAGCCTTATTTCCTTTCAGAATACAGAGGAGGGAAACCAGCAGGGGGGCTTCCTTTACGGAACAGAGGTTGATGGAAGCAAGAGAAACTGCCTGAACAGCTGGTGCACGATGTTTGCACTGCAGGCAATGCACTGGCTGGATGCAATTGAAAACGGAAAAAGCATTGAGGTTGAATTGACTGTATGAGGAATGTTTTTGGGACAAGGCCGGAAATAATTGAAAATTGACTGCAAAGGGTTTTGAAAATGGATAAAAGGATTGCGATAGTTTTTGGGACAAGGCCGGAAATAATAAAGTTCAGCAGCATAATAAAGCACTGCCAAGAGAAGGAAATTCCGTTCTTCACCATTCACACCGGGCAGCACTACAGCCATGAAATGGACAAAATATTCTTTGAACAGTTGCAGCTGCCAGAACCTGACTTTCAGCTCTCTGTCAAAAGCAGTGCAGCATTCATGCAAGGCGAACACACTGGCAAAATGATGGAGGGAATTGAAAAAATTATTTTGAAAGAAAGGCCAAGTGATGTCCTGGTTGAGGGAGACACAAACACTGTTCTCGCCGGCTCGCTTGTTACAGCAAAGGTTGCCACTGTTCAACAGCTTGTTTCGTTCAAACCAAGGCTGGGGCATGTTGAGGCCTGCCTTCGCTCCTATGACAAGAGCATGCCGGAGGAAATGAACAGGGTGATATCAGACCACTTGTCCGATTTCCTTTTCGCTCCAACAGAGAACGCAAAGCAGAATGCGCTGAAAGAGAATTTATCTGAGAAAAAAATCTTTGTTACAGGCAACACAGTTGTTGACGCACTGCAATTGATGGAGAAGCAGATAGAGAAAAACAATGCAGTGCAAAAACTTGGTTTGAAGGAAGGGGAATTTGCTTTGTTCACCCTGCACAGGCAGGAGAACGTTGATGTAAAAGAAAGGCTTCAATCCATCCTCCAGGGGGTTGCCCAATTTGCCAAAAAAACAGGCATTCAGGTTATTTGGCCAGTCCACCCAAGAGCAAGAAAGATGCTGGGCAAATTCTCAATACCTGTTCCAAAAGAGATAAGGCAAGAGAAGCCGCTTGGCTTCCTTGAATTCCTGCAGCTTGAAAAGAATGCAGCCCTTGTTTTAACAGACAGCGGCGGCGTACAAGAGGAAAGCTGCATCTTGAAAGTTCCGTGCCTCACCCTAAGGGAGAACACTGAAAGGCCGGAAACAGTTGAGATTGGAGCAAACAAGGTTGCTGGCTGGAAAGCTGGCGCAATTGCCTCTGCTGCAAACGAAATGCTTTCAAAGAAAGCCAACTGGAAGCAGCCATTTGGCAACGGCAAAGCAGGGGAAAAGATTGTTGACATAGTTTTAAAGCACTAGGGGAGAAAGGGAAAAACAAGAAAAGAAAAAATAAAAAATTGAATTAAACTGGAAAAAAATGGTTTAAAAAAAGGTTAAAAAAATGGTTTAAAAAAAATGTGAAGAAGGCTGGGCAATTAGGTTTTGAATATGGAAAAAATCAGAATTTTATTCAACACAAGCAAGTATGCGTTCCAAAACAAAGGAGGAGGAGAAACCCTTCTCTTAAAAAGCAAACAATACCTTGAAAAAGAAGGAATCAGGGGGGCAATACTCCAGCAGGAAAAAACAGATTTTCAGAATTTCGACATATTGCACAACTTCAGCATCCACAGATCCTGCTTTGACTCAATCAAAGCAGCAAAACAAGCTGGACTGGGCGTTGCCCTCTCACCAATATACTGGCCCTCGCTTAGATATTCACTGATATGGAACAAGGGCTTGAAAAAGAAAGGAAAGGCTGTTGCAGTTGAATTAATCAACCTCCTTGATTTTTTTTCTCTCTCAAAGGTAAGGAAAATCTTTCAAATGAGCGATGCTGTTCTCGCAAGCAGTACAGGGCCCGTTTTTCAGTGCCAGCTGAAAAAATCAGCATTGTATACAACGGCGTTGAAAAAAGATTCAAGGCAGCAAAACCAGGGCTGTTTCAGGCAAAGCATGGCCTCAAAGACTTTGTCTTGTATGTTGGCAGAGTAGAGGAAAGGAAAAACGTTCTATCATTGATTAGGGCAATGAAGGGCATTGATGCAAAGCTTGTAGTTATTGGTGGAGCAAAGGCAGGAAGTGAGGCATATTTTGAACAGTGCAAAAAAGAAGCGGGAAAGAACACTGTTTTCCTGGCAAAAATACCGCACGACAGCAAAATGCTGGCCTCTGCCTATGCCGCATGCAAGGTCTTTGCCCTGCCGAGCTGGTATGAAACACCTGGCCTGGCTGCCTTGGAAGCAGGCTTGGCTGGAGCAAACATTGTAATAACAAGGGAGGGTTCAACAAGAGAGTACTTCAGTAACAAGGCAGCCTATGTCAACCCAAACAGCGTTCAGGACATTAGGGAGAAGGTTGGGCAGCAGCTGCAGAAGCCAAAGAGTCAAGCATTAATTGAGAGGATTGAGAAAAACTTCCTTTGGCAGAATACAGCCGAGCAAACAAAGGCAGCCTATGAAAAGATTTTGGAGAGAGGCGCAAGATGACAAAGTACCTTGCAGTTGTTTCAAGCAAAGCTGAAATCACAGCATTGGAGGAGTTTGCAGAGCAAAAGCTTGCAAAAGACGATGCCATTGTTTTGCTTAGCCACCCTTATGCCTACGGCGAGCAGGCAAGGTTGCCTGGCAGTGTTCTCAAAACCTCTTTTGATTATTTGAACAGGGAAGAATTGGTTGAAATAGAGGGGGAAAGGTTCAGGCTTGTTCCAAACTGGTATAAGTTTGATAAAGAATTTGAAAAAAGCATTTTGTACAAGGGCATACAGCTTGGGGAGCTGCCATTTGGAGAGGTCGATGTCTTTTTCAGGGAGAACCTCCGCTTTCTGAGGGGCCTCTCAAATGCAATTCGGAAAGAAAATCCAGATGTTGTCTTAACAGGAAAGAACAGCGTTGCGGGAAGCAGCGTTAGGGCAGTTGCAGAAAAGCAGCAGGTTAAGATAATCAGATACTTCGAGCTTGGAAAGCAAAGGACTTTCCCCCTGTTTCCAAACCTTACAACAAGGAAAGTGTCAGAGTCAAAGAAAAAGCTTTCAAGGATTTTGTCTGAGTTGGGCAGGGCAAAGAGAGGAAGCAAGAAAACCGTTTTCATTGCAAGCAGGGGCTATCTTGGCAACTTGGAGCAGGAACTAAGGGAAAAAACTGGCTTCAATGTCTTTCCACTTGAACTCTTCTTGCTCAGGCAGAGCATTAACCCCTTGGTTGCTGTAAAGCCTTTTTTGAACAAAAAGAAGCTGCAAGGCCTTTTTGCAGACGCGTTCAACAAATACAAACAAAGCACCGGTTTTAGAGAAAACATGGTTTTTGATGGGGTTTTTATCGGCGATCTGTTTGAATTCAAGCTACAGCAGTTTGCCTTGCTGAATTTCCCCGAATTTGTTTCACTGGTTGATAGGATTGATGCACTGTTTCAGAAGAAAAAGCCCTGTCTTCTGGTTGTTTGGTCAGATTTTGTCCCCTTTGAAAAAATCTGCGTGCTGACTGCGAAAAAGTACAGGGTGCCAAGCATTGCAATCCAGCACGGAATCTTCCCGGCCCCGATATACAAAAAAGCAGGGTTTATCAGGGCCTTTGCTCCCCTAACAGCAGACAAGACAGCTGTCTGGGGCAGGGCATTCAAGAAGATTCTTGTGGATAACGGCGTAGAGCCTGGGAGAATTGTTGTAACCGGTTCCCCTAAACTTGATTCAATTTACAACAGGCATTTTGAGCCTGAAAAATTCAAACAACAGTTGGGCATTGGCAACAAGAAGCTTGTTGTTTGCGCAACACAGCCAGCCAGCTCAACGAATAACCCCTACCAAATGGTTGAACAGGTTTTAAATGTTGTGGAAAGATTCCCTGAATGCTTCCTTGTTGTAAAGCCCCATCCTGTTGAAAGAACAGAGAAATATGAGCAATTGGTTCAGAGAGCAAACTGCAATGCACTTGTCCTGCAAAAAACCGATTTGCATGCTTTGCTTAATGCTGCAAGCGCTGTGATAATCCACAGCTCAACTGTTGGCTTTGAAGCGATTTTGCTTGAAAGACCAGTAATTATTTTGGTCCGAAACCAGAAGAGGTCAGGGCATACAGGGAAACCGAGGCTGTTCTAAAGGCAAGGGACAAGGGAGAGTTGAGCAGTTGCCTTGCCTCTGTTTTGCAGGGAAAGAAGCTGAATGAATTGAAGAAAGAGATGAGGAAATTCTCACTTGAAAGGAATATTTGCGGGGATGGCAAGGCAACTGAAAGAGTAATCAAATTCATTGAAAACACGGCCAAAAAAACAGGAAAAATTGAACTGAAAACAAAATGAATTGAACTGAAACACAGCCAAAAAAACAGGAAAAATTGAACTGAAAACAAAATGAATTGAACTGAAACACAGCCAAAAAAACAGGAAAACAAAGGGCAATTGGATGGAGAAAATATTGTCAAATAAGCCTCATTTTCGATGATTGAACCAAGTTGGTTTTTATTTAGTTGGAGAAAAGAAGATATTAGACAACTGCTTAATTTACCGGGAGTTTTGTTATGAGAAAAGTGCCATTCTGCCTGCCCTGGATTGGAAAGGAAGAAATCGAAGAGGTTGCCCAGACGCTTAAAAGCGGCTGGCTTACAACAGGGCCAAAGGCAAAGCAATTTGAGGAAAAACTGCAGGAATACAATAAAATAGGGAATGCAATTGCAGTAAACAGCTGCACAGCTGCATTGCATTTGAGCATGGCAGTTTCTGGGATAAAGCAGGGAGACGAGGTAATCACAACCCCCCTGACGTTTTGCTCAACTGTAAATGCAATACTGTACCAGAGAGCAAGGCCTGTTTTGGCTGACATTGATGAAAGAACCTGCAACATATCAGCATCTGAGATTGAGAAAAGGATAACTGGCAAAACAAAGGCAATTATTGCTGTCCACTACGGTGGCCAGCCCTGCGATATGAAGGCAATAAACGAAATTGCCAAAAAGCACAATTTGGTTGTGGTAGAAGACGCTGCACACGCCCTTGGAGCAGAACTTGAAGGAAAAAAGGCCGGAACTTTAGCTGATTTTGGATGCTTTTCCTTTTATCCAATAAAGAACATTACAACAGCTGAAGGCGGGGCAATAGTAACGGACAACAAGGAAGCAGCGGAAAAGCTCAGGCCCTTAAGCTACTGTGGAATTAACAAGGACGCTTGGAAAAGGTATGATGCAAAGGGAAGCTGGTACTATGAGGTTGCAGCACTTGGATTCAAGTACAACATGCCTGATGTTCTTGCATCAATTGGATTATGGCAAATTGAAAAGCTGGATGAATTCATCAGGGCCAGGGCAAAAATCGCAGAGCAATACAACAAAGCATTTGCTGAAGCTGAGGAAATTACAACCCCCTTTGTCAAGGAGAAGGTAAAGCATGCCTGGCATCTTTACCCAATTCTCCTGGATTTGGAGAAGCTCAAAATAAACAGAAGCCGGTTCATTGGAGAAATGAACAAGCGGGGAATTGGCTGCAGCGTGCATTTTATTCCAATTCATATGCACCCCTACTACAGGGAGGAACTCGGTTTTAAGCAGGGGCAATTTCCAAAGGCAGAGAACGTGTTTGAAAGAATTATAACAATACCAATTTACCCAAAGATGTCTGGGGAAGATGCAGAGTATGTTGCAGAGAACATTTTGCAGATAGCCAAGGAGAACAAGAAATAAAAGATGTTGGGGAAATTTTTTGGGGGAATTGGCAAAAAGAAAGTTGAAAAAATTGGAAAAAGGGTTTAAAGAAAAACAAAAATTGAAAAAAAGGAAAATCTAACTCGAAAAACTGAATTAAATAAAACGAACCCAAAAAAATGAAAAAAATTGAAAAAAAGAAAAACAAAATTGAAAAAAACAAGTATTTGAAAAAAATTGTTTTTTAAGGTGTAAAAATTGGTTGAGATAGAGCGGCTTTTTGTTGAAAAGAATTGCAGCATAAAGGGCGCGATGAGGCAAATCCAGAAAAGCGGTTTTGGAACAGCCCTGGTTGTTGAGAAGAGAAAGCTTCTTGGAGTTGTAACAGACGGGGACATCAGAAGGGCAATTCTTCAAGGAACGGCAATTGATGAAAGTGTTACAAAGATAATGAACAAAAAGCCAACAGTAGCAGAGGAAGGGGCACCGAGAAGTAAACTGATTGAGCTGATGAAGGGCAGGGAAAAGGGCCTTGAACCAGGCATTTATCTGAAAATCCCCATAGTAAACAAGAAAGGGGAAGTTGTTGACCTTGCTGTTTTCTCCGAACTGGGAAAACAAAAGGAAGCAAAGCCGCTGTTCCTAACGAAGAGCAATGTAAAGAGAGGGAAGCCAAAAAGAGTTCTGGTAATCGGCGGGGCAGGCTATCTTGGTTCGGTTCTTGTAAGAAAGTTGCTGCAACACAAATACAGCGTCAGGGTATTGGACAACCTCACTTATGGAGATGAAGGAATAAAGGAATTGGAGGGAAAAGCCGGTTTTGAGTTCCAGCAAGGAGACATAAGAAACATTCACGATGTTGTAACGGCTGTAAGCGGCGTTGATGCAGTTATGCACCTCGCCGCAATTGTGGGAGACCCAGCATGCAAAATAGAGCCAATGGCAACAATTGAATCAAATTATTTTGCAACAAAAATGATTGCAGAGGTATGCAAACACCACCAGGTAAACAGGTTTGTTTTTGCATCAACGTGTTCAGTTTACGGAAAAAACAATGAACCGGCCAATGAGGACAGCGCAACAAGGCCACTTTCGCTGTATGCAAGAAGCAAGCTTGATTCAGAGAAGGCAATAGTTGAAATGGCCGATGACACTTTCAGCCCAACAATTCTAAGACTTGCAACCCTATTTGGCTTGAGCCCAAGAATGAGGTTTGACCTTGTTGTTAATACTTTAATTGCAAAAGCCCTAATTGACGGCAAAATAACCGTCTTTGGAGGCAAACAGAGCAGGCCAACGGTCCATGTGGCAGATGCGGCTGACGCATTCATTGCATGCATTGAAGCGCCTTTGGAAAAAGTAAATGCCAGGATTTTTAATGTGGGAAGCAATGCCCTGAACGTTAAAATAATTGACATTGGAAAGGCAGTTAAAAAAACCATAACTGAAGCAGAACTGGTTATAAGCGAAGGAAACGGTGACTTGCGTGATTATACAGTGAATTTTGAGAGAATAGAAAAAGAGCTCAACTTCAAAGCAAAGAACGGAATCAGCAAGGGCATTGAGGAAATAAAAGAATGGATTAAAGCAAACAATATTAAGAACTATAAGGAAACAAAATACAGCAACTACGAATACTTGATTAATCTGAATAATTCAAAGGGAAAATAGAAAAGCTTGCAGAGCTGCTTGCAATGATTGGATGCATAATTCAGGCAAGGGTTGGAAGCACAAGGCTGCCTGGAAAAGTGAATGAATTAATTCAAGGGAAAACTATTTTAGAGCACTTGATTGAGAGGCTTAAGAAAGCAAAGCTTGTTGAAAAAATCGTCATCGCTGTTCCGGAAACAGAAGAGGACAAGCAGCTTGAAGAAGTTGCAAAGAAATATGGAGTTGATTTCTTCCAAGGAAGCGAAGAGGATGTTCTTGAAAGATATGTTGAGTGCGCAAAAGAATTTGGCATTGATACAATTGCAAGAGTGTGCGCTGACTCCCCCTTAGTAAGTGGAAAGTATTTAGATGAAACAATTAAAGCGCACAATGAAAGCAAGAATGATTACACAAGCCCTGAGAAGCAGTTGCCAGAGGGGACATGGGCTGAGGTTGTTTCACTGCAGGCACTGGAGAAAACCCAGGCAGAGACAAGCGAGCAGAAGTATAAGGAACACGTAACCCTATTTGCAAGAACCCACCCTGAAAAATTCAGGGTTGGCGAAATTTCAGGCAGTGAAAAGCTTTACAGGCAGGGCATTAAGCTCAGCATTGACACAGAGAGTGATTTAAAGCTTGTTAAGGCAATTGTTGAGGAAATTGGAAAAGATGTTTCAGAAATTGAAATCAAGGAAATTGTTGAATTGTTTGATAAAAAGCCAGAATTGTTTTCAAAGCACTCTTCCAGTGGAAAGCCCTATGTCAGCGTTATGATAAACACCTACAACTACGGGAAAACACTGGAAAAGGCAATTCAAAGCGCGCTAAACCAGACAATGCCTTCAACAGATTATGAGGTAATTGTTGTTGATGATGGGAGCACCGATAACAGCGCGCTAAACCAGACAATGCCTTCAACAGATTATGAGGTAATTGTTGTTGATGATGGGAGCACCGATAACACAGCTGAAATTCTCAAGCGGTTTGAGGACAGAATAAGGGTTTTCAGACAGGAGAACAGGGGGGTATATGCTGCAACAAACCTTGCGTTCAAAAACGCAAAAGGCAAGTATGTTATAAAGCTTGATGCAGACGACTGGTTTGAGGAAACCTGCCTTGAAAAGATGTTCAGGGCACTGGAGCAAGAGCCAGATGCCAGTTTTGCTTATATTGACATCAAACATGTGAAGAATGGCAAGGAAACTCTTGTTTCCCTAAAGGAATTTGATGTATTCAAAACAATTGCCTGCGGAATAATGTTCAGGAAA
>JAFCFG010000061.1 GCA_017608725.1 Candidatus Iainarchaeum sp. | reverse complement strand
TGATTGCACTACGTTAGAGGAAGAAACTGAGTTCAAGTACTGCGGCACAACAAAAACAATCTAATCCAGAGAAGTGGTTTTGCAATGGAAGACAGGGCACAGGTTGCGATAGAGTACTTGCTGATGGCCTTGTTTGGCATTACTTTGGCGATTATTGCAGCAATAGTTGTTGACAGCATTAGGGGAGTTGCCCTTTCAGCACAGGCGGAAATCCTGGATTACAGGGAAAAAACAATTGCCAATCTGCTGCAACCCAGCTGAAAGGTGGCCTGGTTTCAAATGAACCCCTTTCTACTCTTTTTTTTTGCATCGTTAATTGCACTGGTTGCTGCAACCTACACTGATTTAAGGAAAAGGATTGTGAGCAACAAGCTGAGCTATTCAATGGTTGCAAGCGGCCTTGCGGGCTGGTTTGCAATTGGGTTCTTTCAACAGGACCTTTTCATCTTCTTCAACTCTGTTACTGCAACAATTGCCTCCTTTGCTTTTTCACTCTTGCTTTACAAGGCAGGGGTCTGGGCTGGCGGGGACGTAAAGCTGTTTACTGGCCTTGCAGCAATGAACCCCTTCAATCCAAACATTTTGAGCAGGCTTGGTTTGATTTCCTTGCCTGTGTTTGGTGCAATTCAACTGCCTATTTTCTTTGCAACACTGTTTATCTTCAGCCTTTTTGCAATGCTGCCCTACGGCATCTTTCTTTCACTGCAGAGAATTGCCAGAAACAAAGAGCACGGGAGAAAGATTTTGCTGGACCTCTGGCTTTTTGGAATCGGGTTTGCAGTCATTGTATTGGGTGCAGCGTTTGCCTTTCTCAACGGATATGAAAGGGCTTTGGCCCTTCTTTGGATGGTGGTTGTGTTTTGGCTGTTGTACTTTATGCTCAAGGTTTACAGCATGTCCAAGGTTTTGATGAGAAAGGCAATAAAAATAACCGACTTGGAGGAAGGCATGATTCCAGCCGAGACAATCGTTGAAACAGGGAAGGGAATTGAAAGGCAGCCGGAAATGGGGATAAAAAATTTAATAAAGTACTTTGCTGTTAATAAATTCGAAAAAGCAATAAAACAGCCAAGGGAAATCGTCTCAAGCAAAAAGGCAAGGGGCGCAACAAAGAAGGAAATAGAGGAATTGAGGCAACTGGTCAAGCAGGGAAAACTGCAGGATGCGATAACAGTAAAGGAAAGCGCTCCAATGGTTCCCGCTGTTTTGATTGCATACCTTGCATTAAATGTTGTCGGTGACTTGATTTGGAATGTGCTGCTGTGAATCGAAGAGGGCAGGTTAGCATTGAATTCATTTTGCTGATAGTAATTGTATTGGTCTACATTTACATGACTGTCTGGCCGCTTATGGAGGACGCAACAGCTTCAGCAGACGATGTAAAGAGAGTAAGCGAAACCAAGATAGGGGCAATGAAAATTGCAAACGCTCTGAATGAAGCAGCTGTAAACAGCGGGGACAGCAGGAAAACAATCTCCATCCTTGTACCTGTTGACGCAGCTATTGAATGCAATGGGACAGATAAGAGAATTGAGTACAGCATAAACATAAAGAAGATGCACGGAAGAAGGGCCCCCCTTGATAAGGCCGAGGGAATAGGCTGTGAGGAATTAGGCAGAGCCGGCGAGGAATACTACAGTTGCCAATCGTTTGTTTCCCTGCTTAGCGGAGCAGTGCCAACAGAATGCGGCAGCATTCAAATTACCGGTCCGCTGTTTGACAGGTTTGTTGTAGAAAAAATAGGGGAGGACATTAGTGTCAAGAGGGCAGGTTAGCATTGAATTGCTTTTGATTGCGCTTGCAGTTCTAGCAGTAAGCATAAGTGTCCTGAGCTTCTATATAACGATTGACGACTCAACCCTTGCAATGGAACTTTTAAGGTTAGGGGTTGTTGAGAAAACAGGGGGCCTTGAATACAGTGCATTCCTTGAAAAAATCAACTACACTGTAGAGGGCCCAACCATCAACTTCGATTTGGTTGTTACACCGGACAGCGCAACATGCAATGACCTTGATTTGGAAACCGTTAAGGGCACTATTCTTGATAAAACGGAATTCACTACTGTTAATATCAGCTTAGTTAGGTCAGATGGCAGAGTTGAATCTTGCAGTTAGTTCGTTGAAAAGCGAATTTCAAGGCAGTTTTAATTCTTTTTCTTTGAAGCAAATTCCTTTGAATGCAACAGCACGCTATTGCCAGAATTTCCCTGATCACGGCAGTTGCTGGCGTAATTTCCCTACTGCTGCTCAGCTATGTGTTTGAGCCAAGGGAAGCAAGCATTGCCGAAATAAGTGATTCAATGCTTGAAAGCAGGGTAATCGTAAAAGCAAGGGTTGACTCAGCGGTTCAGAGGGAAACAGTTTCCTTTTTCCAACTAAATGACGGAACAGGCAAAATCAAAGCGGTTATTTTTAACCCAAGCAAAACGCAGAGGAAGCTGATTTCAAAAAACAGCTTCATAACAGTTGAGGGAAAAGTGCAGCTTTACAATGGCAGCCTGGAAATAGTTGTTGAAAGGGTGAGTGCATGATAGCAGGGTTGTTGCTGTTTGCCCTAGCTGGCTGTTTTCTTGGAATACTCACAGGATTGGTGCCAGGATTGCATGTGAACACCCTTTCACTCTTGGTTTTAAGCTTAGGGGCAACAAACAGCCTTGGCGCGGTTTTGTTGATAGTGAGCATGAGTATTGTTCACACCTTGGTGGATTTCATTCCAAGCATTCTGCTTGGAGCACCGGACGCTGGCAGCTTTCTCTCAGTTCTGCCAGGGCACAGGCTTTTGTTGCAGGGAAAGGGATTTCCTGCTGTACAATTAACAATTGTCGGAGGCCTATTTGCCGGCATTGCAGCAATTGTCATTGGGCCGTTGTTCATTGTGTTCATCCAGAAAAGCACGGGGTTTCTCCCGGCAATAATTCCGTTTGCTTTGACTGGCATTTTGCTGTTGATGTTGTTGGATGAGAAGAAAAAGAGGGCCTGGGGTGCAATGGTTATTGTTCTAAGCAGCCTGCTTGGATTGCTTGCTTTGAGGAGTGGCTTGCCACTGCAAAACCCGTTGTTCTGCCTTGCAACCGGATTCTTTGGGGCAAGCACCCTGCTTTACAGCATTGGAAAAAAACAAAGTCTGCCAGAACAAAAAACAGGGGGCTTTTCCATAGAAAAAGGCAGGCTTGGAAAAGGCAGCTTCCTTGCCTTGCTTGGTGGGACAATTGTTTCATTGCTGCCAGGCATTGGGGCAAGCCAGGCTGCCTTCATAATAAGGAAGCTTGTTGGAAAAATTAAAACCGCTGACTACCTGATTCTGCTTGGAGGGGTTAACACCGCGAATATGCTGCTGTCATTCTTTGTTCTGTTTGCCTGGGGCAAAACAAGAACAGGCTCGGCATCAGCAATAAAGCAATTGGTGCTTATAGGAGAGGAACAGCTGCTCTTTATTGTTGCGGCCTGCCTTATTGCACTCGGCTTTGCTGCAATTGCAACTGACCTGATTGCAAGAATTGTGCTGAAAAGGATTCACTTGGTTGAATACAAGAAGATAAATTCAATTGTTTTGGTTTTCATTGGGGCAACGGTTTTATTCTTCTCAGGCTTCATTGGAATACTCTTCTTCGCAACCTCTGCATCCATTGGACTGGTTGCCCTAAGCACAAATACAAGGAGGACAAACAGCATGGCATTCCTAATGGTTCCAACAATCCTGTTTTATTTGGGAATTTAGGGGGGAGATAATAAAAAGTAGTTTAAACTATATTAGGGCAAATGAAAAAGAAATATTTGCTTCTTTTGCCTGTTGTTTGCATTCTCTTGGCATTATTTACTGGTCTGGGTTTTGTTGGAACTGCTTTCTTGTTTATTTTTCTTGGACTTGGTGCTGGAGTTTACTATATTGCTATTTTGGGAAGCAAAAAGGGACAAAGATGGGAATTAATATCAAATCCGCAAATTGTCCAAAGTGCGATGAGGCAATGCCCACAGTTCGAGGCCCAAAAACAACCCAACAATTGCTTTGGGGCGGGTGGTCCTGCCCAAAATGCAACATAGAAATTGACAAGTGGGGCAAAGAAATCAAAAAATAAGCTTCTCCGAAACCCTAAAATACTGCTTTGGGCTTAGTTCTGTAAATGGTCAGAATAAAGAGGAAAACGCTTGAAGCAATAATTGAGGCAGCAAGGAACACATACCCAGAGGAGTTTATTGCACTGCTTGGAAGCAGGGGAAGTGGAGCGATTGATGAATTCATTCTGCTGCCCTCTGTATATGGAACAACATTCAGTTCAATAAGGCTTGATTTGCTGCCATACACGGCAAACGCAAAGGGCTCTGTTCACAGCCATCCGGGGCCATATGCAAGACCAAGCAAGCAAGACCTGGCAGCATTCAAGGCAATGGGGGAAATACATTTAATAATTGCCTACCCCTTCTCTTTTGAAAACAGCAAAGCATTTGATGCAGAGGGAAAACAGCTTGAAATAGAATTGGTGGAATGAAAAAAATATTGAAAAAAGAATTAAAAAAACGGATTGCAATGGAAGCGGTGGAATGAAAAAAGTTGTTTTGGTTGTACAGGATGGTTGGGGCATCGCACCACCTGGGCCGGGCAACTATATTGAACAAGCAAACACGCCAAACTTTGACAGTTACTTGAAAAAGTACCCCCATTGCCAGAATGAGGCATCTGGAAACGCTGTTGGCTTACCCAAAGGAAGCCAGGGAAACAGCGAAGTAGGGCACTTGCACATGGGAGCAGGCAGAATGTATGAGAGGATAAACAGGGCAATTGAGAGCGGCACATTTTTTAAGAACAGGGAGTTGCTGGGGGCAATAAACTTTGCCAAAGAAAACAAAAGCACGCTGCATTTGCTGGGGATGTGCAGTGACGAAGGTGTTCATGCCCACATAAACCACCTGTTTGCTTTACTGGAGATGGCAAAAAGGAATGGGTTGGAAAAGGTGGCAATTCACTTCATTGCAGATGGCAGGGACGTGCCGGAGAAAAGCGCAAAAGAATACGCTGGGGCAATTGAAAAGAAAGTGAAAAAACTCGGAATTGGAAAAATTGCATCAATCGTAGGGAGATACTATGCAATGGACAGGGATACAAACTGGGATAGAACACAGAAAGCATACGCCATGCTTACAGAGGGAAAGGGCTTCAAAGCAAGGGATGTTTTTGAGGCAATTGAACAGGCTTATGAGAGAGGAAACAAAACAGATTACTACATCCAACCAACCGTAATAGGAAAATTTGAACCAATAAAGGACAACGACAGCATTGTATTCTTCAATTTCAGGACAGACAGGCCAAGGCAGCTTACAAAGGCATTCATATCCAGATCATTCAAGGAATTCAAAAGGGAAAAGCATCCAAAAGTTCTGTTTACAACAATGACTGTTTACGATAAAACATTCAATTGCCCTGCAGCATACAGGGAAGAGAAACTAAAAAACAACCTGGGAGAAGTGCTAAGCAAAAAGGGGTTGAGGCAGCTGCGGCTGGCGGAAACAGAGAAATACGGGCACGTTACATACTTCTTCAACTCACAGGTAGAGAAACCATACAAAGGCGAGGAAAGGGTTCTGATTCCCTCGCCAAAAGTTCCATCCTACGACCAGAAGCCGGAGATGTCTGCCTTTGAAATTGCTTCAAGAGCAGTAAAGGAGATTGCAGGAAAGAAGTTCGATTTTGTTCTGGTAAACTTTGCAAACTGCGATTTGGTTGGCCACAGCGCTGTAAAGGAAGCAATAATCAGATGCGTAGAGGTAGTAGATGAATGCACTGCAAAGGTGGTTAACGCTGCCTTGCTAAATGATTACGTTGCAGTTGTAACAGCAGACCACGGCAGTGCAGAGGAAAAGCTTTATCCCAATGGCAAAGCAAAGCCGGCTCACTCAGCAAACCCGGTTAATTTCATCCTAATCTCAAATGACCCGGAACTGCAAAAGGCAAAGCTGCGGAACGGCGGCCAAAAGGACGTAGCGCCAACCATCCTTGAAATAATGGAAATCAGAAAGCCGGGGGAAATGACTGGCAGCAGTTTAATTAAACACTAACTGCTAACCAGGATTAAACACTAATTATTAAAAACAAGGAAAGCCTATTCTTTAATTGAAATGCAAAAAGGCCAAATGAGTCTAGACTTCATTCTCGCGGTTGTAGCAGCCTTAATTGTGCTTGGCTCAATTGCTATTGTAAGCGATGCCACAATCGAAATGCAGAAAAGGTCAACCATAAAACAACAGCTGCAATCAATCGGAACAGGGCTTGCAGCAACGATAACCGCCTCAGATGTGCTGAATGACGCTGACAATGCAATAATAACATACACTGTTCCAAAGATATCCGTGCCAGGCGAAAAAAACCAGCAAGGCTGCGACATAATTATCTCAGGCAATGAATTACAGCTCAGCTATGAACTATTCAACAGCAAAACAGGAATAAGCGAAATAATTGAGGCAACAGTTCCAGTTATAAGCCCAAGCAAAATGACAATTGCGCCAAAACTTTCAGATACTGAACCAGGCAAGTGCGGGAACATTATAACGATTATGATGAGTTGATTTGATGCTAAAAGGACAACTGTTTAGCGTTGACTTCCTTGTTTCAATGATTGCAGTAACAGCAGCAATTGGGTTACTGATTCACAGCGCCGAAGTAAACGCCTACAGCCAAAAAGAAGAACAGCTTTACAACGAACTGAAGCAGGTGGCGGAAACAGCCGCAGACTTGCTTGTTGCAAGCAATGATACAGCATGCAGAGTTAAGGAAACAGGCGAACATTTGGTTAACTGCGTGAACTCAAAAACGTCAGAAGAGGAATTGAGGCAACTGTTCCCAGGCAGCGGCTACGGCTACCAGATCTGCAGCGATACAATAAACTTAGATTGTGGAACATACAGGGAAGGAGACTACTATGAGGCAAAAAGGCTGGTTGTAACAAACCAGGGCAGCATAGGAAAACATGACTTTGAAACAGGCAATTTTACATCAGGAGGAGCAATTGAAATAAGCGTAAGGGTGTGGAGAACATGAAGGGGTTTATTTTCAGCCTTGATGCAGTGCTCGCACTGATATTGGTGATGATGGCGGGAGCTGTTATCACAATGCAGCCTGCTTCCATAACAGAAAGGGAAGATGTGTCAGCTGCTTTGAGGCAGCAGGCAGAGGACAGGGCAATTACAGCCTTCTATCTGGGCAACAGCGCATCAGAAAGTATTGATAGTGGTGCGGATTACGGTGAATGCGGAGTTTTCTACGAGTTGATGGAAGATGCTACTGGCAATAACTTAGAGAATAGAGAGCCTGTAATCAAAATTGTTTTTTGTGAGGAAGCATGAACAGAAAAGCAGCCTACAGCGGCTCAATTGCACTGATTGCAGTAGTTATACTTGTTTCTGTTTCATTCAATTCAAGCGCAGTGCTGCAGGCAGAGGCAGGCCAAAGGCAGGCAAAAACCATAATTAACATAAAAAGGGACTGGCAGATGGCCAGATATCTGCTTGACAAGAGCGCAAGCGATGCAGTTGCTGACGCAGCCTCTGACTGTGGTTATGCAAGTGATGACGTTGACAGAATACTAACAACCTATTTCAATGATACACTGAAAGATGCAGGGCTTCAACATTGTACTGCCGAAAACAGTGATGCAAGCGGAAATAATCCAGACAATATAACAATCACTGTTGACATACAGTGCAGCAAAACAGCAGAGGGCACCAAAGTGCAATACAAAAAAAATGGAATTGAGTTTAGGAAAAGGGCGTACTATGACAATACCGGTTCTGGCTGTTTAGTTGATGTTAAGGACAGGGATTCAGGGCTGTGCGAGGTTGACACTATTATAGGGAGGGGCTGCGGCACTTAAGCAGCTTTTTAACAAGCTTGCTGACGCCGCTGTCGTACTGGGCTGCTTTTTTTCTCTTCAAAGCAATTTCCTTTGGAATGCCATAGTGCAATGCAAGTTCCCTTAGGGCATGTTTGCGTAGAAAATCGTTTTTGCCCCTAAGGTTTTGCTTTACTGGCAAAGAAAGGCATAGCTGCAGGAATTTGGGAAATAGAAAGGGGGCATGCAACTGCATTTCAAGGGCTTTTGCAATTGCCCTGTCTCTCTTGAAATCGTTTTCCCAGAAGGCAGCGAGCTTTTTACCCTGCAGCTTTTTTATTGCCCCGGAATTCCTTTTGTTGAATTCCCTCCTGAAATAATCATAGCCGAGAAACAGCTCATCTGCCCCCGTGCCAGTGAAAACATGTTTGAAGCCAGCTTTCTTTGCTGCTTTCAATGCGAAGTAAAGCGGCAATGCGATTTGCAGCTGCATGGAAGAATCTGTTTTGGTTATCTTTTTAATTAATGGCAGGGCTTTGCGCAATTTGGCCTCTGATAGAATGGCCTTTGCAATGGGCAACTGCAGTTTTTCTGCTGCATTTTCTGCACTGGCCAAAGCACTGCTCTCCGGCAGGCCTCCTGCAAACAACTCTGTTTTTGGCACTTTCTGGGAAACTGCTTTTGCTATTAGGGCAGAGTCAACTCCGCCGCTGCACAAAACAGCTGCCTTTCTTAGGCCCCTGCAACTGTCTTCAATTGCTTCCTGAAAGCTTTGCTTCAAATTGTTGGAGAGCATGGAAGCAAATCTGGTGGAAAAGAGTTAAAAACAAAGGCCCTAAAAAAACCAAAATAATTAAATAGCACTTAAACCAATTATCTTCCGGTGATTTCATTGAATAAATCTCTATATATCTCTGGGGCTGTGATTCTTGCAATGCTTGCACTGGCAGTGGTTTTCCTGGGAATTATGCCCTTGGACGAAACTGGGGAAGGGGGCAGAAGGGTTGACATGCCAAACGTCAACATAAAAAAAATTGCCCACATTGTTTCAGCTGAAAAGCCGGAGGCAGTTGTTGCAAAATTCGCAGCTGAAGAAAGCAGCGAACAAAAAGCAGGAACAGAGCTTACAATCTACAACCAAAACTTTGCCTTAGTGAAAGAGATTAGAAACCTCTTTCTAAAGGAAGGCATAAACCTGGTAAAGTACAAGGACGTTGCGGCAAAAATCGACCCAACCAGTGTTTTCTTCCAAGACATGCAGTACCCAGACACATTTGTTGTAGAGCAAAACTACGAATACGACCTTGTTTCAAGAAGCAAGCTGCTTGAAAAATACCTGGACAGGCAGATAACTGTTTCAGTGAAAGAAGGCGAAGACTTCAAAGAGTATACTGGAACCTTGCTGAGCCACAGCGACGGAATACTGCTGCAAACCAATGAAGGGGTTGTTTCCATAAACCCAAGCAAAATTATTTTCCCAAAGCTGCCGGAAAACCTCTGGGTAAAGCCAACTCTTATTTGGAAGCTTTACTCTAGTGCTGAAGGGGAAAGGCAAACCCAGACAACATACTTGACAGATGATGTAAAATGGCACGCAGAGTACATTGCAAAGGTAAATGCAGATGACACAAGAATGGACTTCAAGGGCTGGGTCAGCATCAACAACCAAAGCGGTACCAGCTACCCTGACACAAAATTGAAGCTGGTTGCAGGAGACGTCCACAGGGTATATGAAGGCAGGTACGCGGAAGAATACAAGTATAGGATGGTTCCTGAAGCACCTGCTGTAGAACAGTTTGTGGAAGAAGGGCTGTTTGAATACCACATGTACACGCTGACAAGGAAAACAGATGTAATGAACAACGAAATAAAACAGGTATCATTGCTTGCATCGGAGAACGTGCCAGTGAAAAAAGTCTTCTACTACGACGGGGCAAGGCAGGGCACAAAAGTCCAGACAAGGCTGAATTTCAAGAACAGCGAAGGCCAGGGAATGGGCTTGCCATTGCCAAAGGGAAAAGTCCGAGTATACAAAGCAGACAGCGAAGGCCAGCTGCAGTTTGTTGGCGAGGACCTGATTGACCACACATCAAAGGACGAAGAGGTAAACCTCTACCTTGGTAATGCATTTGATGTTGTTGGAGAAAGAACGCAAACCGAGTCAACAAACATAAGCAAGGGGCGCTATAGGCACAGTTACGAGATAGAGCTGAGGAACCACAAGGACACGCCGGTTGACATCATAGTGCATGAATACGTTGGCTCAAGCTGGACAATAACAGCAAATTCAGACCCATACGAAAAGAAAAGCAGCAGCACAATTGAATTCGTTGTAACAGTTCCCGCAAACGGAAGCAAAACAGTTACTTACACAGTAGAGCACCGCTATTACTGGTAAAAAAGCAGTGCCCTACTTTTTTCTTTTTTTAAAAAACTGGTTTTATTGGCTGCCCTGCAATTTCCCTTTTTTAAACGGTTTTTATTAAGTTTTCCTTTCTCTTTATTTTTACCATGAAAAAGGATACCAGGCAGAGGATTGCAGTGATTGATTACGATAAATGCAATCCCAAAAAGTGTGGAAACTGGCTTTGCGAGCAGGCTTGCCCAGTCAACAGAACAGGCAAGGAATGCATTGTACACCAGGAAGAGGAAAAGCCAGGCATAAATGAGGAACTGTGCATTGGCTGCCTTATCTGCGAGAAGAAATGCCCCTTTGGAGCAATCAGCATAGTTAACCTTGCAATTGACCTAAAACAGCCAATCCACAGCTTTGGCCCAAACCTGTTTAGGCTGCATAGGCTGCCATTGCCAAGGCCTGGCCAAGTGGTTGGGCTGGTCGGGAGTAACGGAATTGGAAAAACCACTGCCCTAAAAATATTGAGCGCTGAATTAGTGCCAAATCTGGGGCAGCTAAAGGAAGAGGCCAGCTGGGAAAAGGTCATTCAATTCTTTAGGGGAAAGGAAGAACAGCAATTCTTTGAAAAGCTTGCAGCTGGAAAGCAAAGGGCAAGTGTGAAGCCGCAGGCAATTGACAAATTGCCGAAAGTGGTGAAAGGAAAGGTTGAAGATTTGTTAAAGAGGGTTGACGGAAGAAAAAGCTTGGAGAAAACAGCAAAGCAATTGGAAATAGAGCAGATAATGCAACAAAAGCTCTCCGATTTATCTGGGGGCGAATTGCAGAAGACAGCTATTGCAGCAGCAGCTTTGAAAGAAGCGGACTTATACTTCTTTGATGAGCCAAGCAGTTACCTTGACATAAAGCAGAGGATGAAGGTTGGGGCATTTATCAGAGGCCTGGCAGAGGAAGGAAAAAGCGTAGTGGTAGTAGAGC
>JAFCFG010000060.1 GCA_017608725.1 Candidatus Iainarchaeum sp. | reverse complement strand
AATGTTGCCAGGGCGATAAAGCAGGTTAAGCCCTTTGGAGTTGACGTAAGTTCCGGAATTAAAATGCAAAACAATAAAAGAAAGATTGACTTAAATAAATTGAAAAAATTCATTGAAAGGGCAAAAAAATAAATTAAAAAAATTGTTAAAAAAATAAAAAAATTGTTAAAAAATTAAAAAAACAAAAAACAAAAAATAAAAAACAAAGAAAATAAATTAAAAAAATTGTTAAAAAAATTAAATTAAATTAAATTAAATTTGCAAAGCATTTATTGAAAGAGATGAAGAAGCAATGATTGGAAAACCTCGCTTTGGAAAGTACGGCGGAATATATGTTCCGGAAACACTTATGCCAGCGCTTGAAGAATTGCAGCGGGCATTCTACAAATATAAAAAAAACAAGCGCTTCAACAAAGAATTCAACGCCCTGCTAAAAGACTACGTTGGCAGGCCCACTCCCCTGACATTTGCAAGCAAGCTGAGCAAAAAACTCAGGTGCAAGGTTTATTTGAAGAGAGAGGACCTTGCCCACACAGGGGCCCACAAAATAAACAACGCCCTTGGCCAAGCATTGCTCGCCAAATACATGGGCAAGAAAAGAATCATTGCTGAAACTGGGGCAGGCCAACACGGAACTGCAACGGCAATTGCAGCAGCAAAACTTGGCTTGAAATGCGACATCTACATGGGAGAGGTTGACATTGAAAGGCAAAAGCCAAATGTTTACAGAATGCAGCTTGCAGGGGCAAACGTAATTCCTGTTTCAAGCGGCAGCAGAACATTAAAGGATGCAATTAATGAGTGCCTGAGGGACTGGGCAGCTTCATGTGAGAATACCTACTACCTGCTTGGCAGTGTTCTTGGACCGCACCCATATCCAACAATGGTTGCCTACTTCCAGAGCATTATTGGGAGAGAAACAAAGAGGCAGATTCTTGCAAAGGAAGGAAAAATGCCAAAGGCAGTAATTGCCTGCGTTGGCGGCGGTTCAAACGCAATTGGCATTTTCAAAGCGTTTCTTCCATACAAAAAGGTTGAATTGGTTGGAGTGGAAGCAGGCGGCCTTGGGATTAAAACAGGAAAGCACGCAGCACGCTTTGCTGACAAGAAAATTGGCAGATTGGGCGTGCTGCATGGAACAATGACCTATGTTCTGCAAGACAAGTTTGGCCAAATCTACAACACGCACAGTGTTTCAGCTGGCTTGGATTACAGTGCTGTTGGCCCAGAGCACAGCCTTCTTAGAGATTTGAAGAGAGCAAGGTACACCTATGCGACTGACAAAGAAGCCCTTAGCGCATTCAAGATGCTTTCAAAGGTTGAGGGCATTATTCCTGCTCTGGAGAGCGCCCACGCAATTGCCTATCTGCCAAAATATGCGAGGAAATGCAAAAGGAATGACATTGTAATTGTAAACCTCAGCGGAAGGGGAGACAAGGATTTGGATATTGCTGTAAAGGAGCTGGGGATGAAAAAATAGCTTGTGGAGTGAATAAATTATGAAGCCTGCAAAGCAGGGAAACAGAGCCAGAAAGGCAGGCCAGATTGCTGGTTTGAGGAGAAGGGCTGCTGCCAGGTTTGCTGTAAGGGGGACTTCCAGGGAGTTTGTTTTTTCCACTGCCAAACCAGGCAGGGTTCCGCACAGGCCCCATGTTTATCATATAGAGCCATTGTACAAAATGAGTTTCAAGGAGTGGGTAAAAAGGCTGCAGGCTACACTGCATGCCGCGGTTGCAAGGGGAATGAATTAAAATGAGTAGGTTCAGCAAAAAATTCAGGGAATTGCGCTCAAAAAAAGAGGGCGCTTTCATTCCGTTTGTTGTTCTGGGAGATCCTAATCCGGAAACCTCTTTGAAAATTGTCAAAGCGCTGATTGACAGCGGGGCAGATGCATTAGAGACAGCGCCGCCCTTCTCTGACCCAATAGCCGATGGTAAAACCATTCAGGAAGCAGACCAAAGGGCTTTGGCAAAGGGAATGGACGCTGATAAATTCTTTGTTATGATTAAAAAGATTCGCTCCTACAACAAAGAAATTCCCATCTCCCTCCTAATCTACTACAACCTCATCTTCCAAAGAGGCATTGACAAATTCTACACTGATGCAAAGAAAGCAGGTGTTGATGCTATTCTTGCAGCAGACTGCCCAATTGAAGAGGCAAAACCCTTGCTCAGGGCAGCGAGAAAGCACGGCATTGACCAGGTTTTCATTGTAAGCCCGACAACAACAAAAAAGAGGTTAAAGAAAATTCTGCGGAGCTGTAGTGGCTATGTTTACCTTGTTTCACTGCTTGGCGTAACGGGTGCAAGGGCTTCATTGCAAAAGAGGGCCCTACAGCTAATCAAGAGAGCAAAGCCTTATACAAAGCTGCCCTTGTGCGTTGGATTTGGAATAAGCAAACCAAAACATGTAAAGCAAGTGCTTAAGGCAGGCGCTCACGGCGTAATAGTTGGCAGCGCTGTAATTAATTTAATTAAAGAGAACCAGGGCAGTAAGGAAAAGATGCTCAAAGCCGTTTCCAGTTTTGCTGTTTCGATGAAGAACGCTACAAAGAAAAGGGGGGCCCTTAGCTCAGTTTGGCTTAGAGCGCTGCCTTCGCAAGGCAGAGGCCGCGGGTTCAAATCCCGCAGGGTCCACAGCCAGCAAAATCTGCGACTGAACTGAAAGTTAAGAATAAATACCAATTTGAATCTTATTGGGGCTGGTGAAATGGGGGATTTGCCAATTTGTGATTTGTGCAAATAAGCAAAGGCTTTACCCTGCCAATGCTTCCACTATTTTTTGCCCAAACTGCTGTGCAGCTTCAGGGCCATTTCCAGTTACAATCTTCCCGTCAACTGTTACTGCTTCTCCTGTATAGTTTGCTCCCTTATTCTGCAGATTGTCCGCTTCGCTGCTGAATGATGTTGCATTCTTTCCCTGCAATAAACCAGCATTGGCAAGAATGCTGGGGGCAATGCAAATTGCTGCAAGAACTTTTTCCTTTTCAGCAGCCTCCCTTGCTATCTGTTGGGCAGTTGAATCATTGAAGTATGTTGCTGCGCCGCTTCCGCCAATGAAAACAACTGCATCAAATTCTGCAACGTTTGCCTCGCCCAGTGAAAGGGTTGCCTCTGCTTTTCCGCCAAGCATTCCGGTTATTGTTCCCTTTTCCCTGGACGCAATCGTTGTTGTTGCGCCAGCTTTTTCCAATTCTGCCTTTGTTTTAAACAGCTCTTCATCCCGAAAATTGCTTGGGGCAACTATTAACAGGGCTTTTTTTCCCTTGACTTCCAGCATTTTTTCACCTCCTTCTGGCTGCCCTATGCAGCCGCTTAAAAGAATTAATGAGACTACAAGCGCAAAGGATAAATTTTCTTTCATTTCACAACCAACAATTTCCCCAGAAATAATTAAAAACAGTTATTTTCCCTTAACAATAATTCCAATTACCTCTTTTGGTGAAAACCTCTTGCCATACATTAGCACCTCTGCCCTGAACAATCGTGAGGTCATGACGATTACCGCTATTATCGTGATTATGAGGATTGCAATGCTTGTCAGTGCTTCACTCATCAGCAACGTTCTTAGAAAAAGCCTGATCATTGCAGTAATGGGTGCTGTTAGCGGGAACATCGTCAGGGCACCTGAAATGGGCATTGTTTGCCCTGATAAAAACAACGTGCTTACAGCTGGAATCAGGGCAAATATTGTCAGCAGGGAACCAATCTGCTGGGCTTCGCCCCTTGTCTCAGTCAAAGCACCTATTGCTGCCAGCAGTGAAGCGTACAGGATGTAGCCCAAGAAGAAGAAAACAAAGTACAAGAGCACTATTTCAACTGCAGCAAACTTGTACATTGCCTTTGCAAGTATCTCTGGTGCGATGAGGTAAATTACTATCAAGCCGGATCCAACCCAGGCAAAGAATTGAATCAATCCAAGAAAGGCCAAGCCAATAATTTTTCCTGTAAGCAGTTCTCTGAAAGAGATAGATGAGAGAAGTACCTCCATTATCCTGTTCTCTTTCTCCTCTGCAATTCCCTGCAGTAAAAAGTTTGCTGACAAGAAGATTGCAAGGCTGAAAACCATTGCGATTGTTGAGGGAAAGGCAAAGAACCACCTGCTTTGCTGCATTTGTTTGAAGTCAGTTAAAGTAAATTGGCTGCCGGTGAATGCAAAAATCACTACAAGAACCAACAGCAAAGCAGGAAGCAAAAACGCGAAGAACTGGAACTCTTTTCTCCTGAAATTAATTTTAAACTCGTGTTTTGCTATTTTCAAAGTTTTATCCATTTCTCTGCCTCCACCAATTTAATGAATATCTGATTCAGGCTCATTTCCCTTACATCAAATCTCCTAACATTAACGTTCTTTTCAACCAACTGCCTGAGCAGTTGCTGCGGCGAAGTGTCAATCCTCAAATACAATTCAGCATTGTTCTTCTTTACATTTGCCTTTTCAACGCCCTGCAGCTTTGGCATGTTTCCAGTGAACTCAATAAAAACAGAGTTCTTTGCATACCTGTCCTTTATATCCTCCAAGCTGCCGTACAATACCCTTTTCCCCAAATTTACCATCAGAACCCTATCGCACAGCTCTTCAACCTCGTTCATCATATGCGTGCTTAAAATAATGGTCTTCTTCTCTTTCTTTTGCATTAAAATTATTTTCTTCACAAGTTCCCTGTTTGCTGGGTCAAGCCCAGAAAAGGGCTCGTCCAGAATCAACAGCCTTGGTTCGTGCGTCATTGTTGCAATCAGCTGCACAAGCTGTTTCATTCCCTTGCTCAGCAAAGCAACCTTTTTGTTCGCGAACTCCAACAGGCCTACCCTTTTCAGCATTTCCAACGCGCTTTTTCTTGCTTCCGGCTCCTCCATATCCTTCAAAGAGGCAAGATAAACAAGGTTCTGCATTACCGTCAGGTTCTCGTACAGGCCTCTTTCCTCTGGAAGGTAGCCAACAAGCTTCTTTGTGTCCTTGTCAAAGTTCCTTCCCAAAATTCTTATTTCTCCCTTGTCTGGCCTTATTATGTCCAGTAGCATCCTAATAGTGGTGGTTTTTCCTGCGCCGTTTGGCCCAAGTATGCCAAATAGCTCGCCGCCCTGAACATCAAAGCTTATCCCCTTGACAGCGTCAACATCCTTGTAGCTCTTGAATACCCTGTCTACCTCGATGCACTTCATATTACTTAATAGAATAATTAAACTTATTTAAAAGCGCTTTGGTACTTTGAAAGCCCCATTTACTTGTTTGGGTGCACTTCCTGCACTGCCCTTACAAACATGCCTGCGTTCCAGCTAAAAGGGCTTTCACTCTTTAAAAACAGCCCTCTGATTGGCCTTCCCTTTGCATCAAAAACCTCATGAACCGTTCCATTTTTGTTAATTAACTCCGCAATGCTCTTTAACTCCTTTTTTGCATCATTGTGCCATCCCACTTTGTTCAGGCCCATTGCATTCAAGCACCCAAGCCAAATCCAGCTGAATCCGTTGTGGTAATGGTATTCCATTAACGGCAGTAGGGTTGGCGGAATCCTCCAGATCGGGTAGGATGGGTAATTTGTTTTAAGTGGAACGCTGTTCAATTGGTGCTGCTTTATTTTGTTCAAAATCATTTGACTCTGTTCCTTGTCTGCAATGCCCCACCAGATTGCAAGCAGATTTCCATCGCATGCAAAGAAATCGTGCTTTCTGAAATCAATCCAATCAAGGTAGTAGTTCCCATGCCAGAACATTCCGTTGATTTTTTCCTTGGTTTTGAACGCAAGCCTTTTGTAGGTTGCAGCCAGCTTTTTCTTCCCCAGCATATTGCACAGGTTGCTGAATTCAAGCAGCGCTTTGTAATAGCAGCAGTTGGTGTACAAAACATTGCCAAATCTAAGAACCGAATCAGCCCAGTTTGCAAAAACCCTTTCCTCAATCAAAAAGTCACTGTTCCTGTCCTTTGAACGCAGGAACCGCATTGCATTCATTGCCTTTGGAAAAATTGCAGCTGCAAACCGCTTGTCACCTGATACCCTAATATACTCCATGGCTGTAATAACAAACAACGCCGTGCTGTCAATAACGCTGCCAACCAAAAGCTTGTACCTTGGCTTCATATTCTGGCTTATTTGGTTTGGAATTGCCCCTTTTTTGTTCTGGTTTGCTGCAAACAGCTGAAGGTTCCTTTCTACTTGGCCAAGGTCTCCCAGTGCCAATGCTCCATTTGAGGCAAAGAAGCTGTTCCTAGCCCAGTATTGGCTGTAGTGCTTGCTCTTTCTTCCTGCAAGAATTCCCTTGGCAGTATAGCATTTCCTCAAATCACTTAAAGCAATTCCGTAAGCATTGCGAACTGTAGTATTCAAGCCAAGCTACCCCGACAAAAATATTGCTGCCAACACATTTTATGTTTTTCTGTGTTTATAAATATCTGCGTTTTTCGGTGTTT
>JAFCFG010000059.1 GCA_017608725.1 Candidatus Iainarchaeum sp. | reverse complement strand
AAATGAAATTCAGGGAAATGAAAATTGAAGGGAAAAGCAAAGTAAATGAAATTCAGGGAAATGGCGATAAAAATGCAAATAAAGGGAAAGGCATGGAAGTTCAAGGACAATCTTGACACCGATGTTATTATTCCAGCACGTTACTTGAATACCTCTGATTCCAAAGAGCTTGCTTCGCATTGCATGGAAGACATTGACAAGGAATTCACCAAGAAAATTTCCAGGGGAGACATCATTGTAGCAGGAAAAAATTTCGGCTGCGGTTCAAGCAGAGAGCACGCCCCCATAGCAATAAAACACAGCGGAATCTCTTGCGTAATAGCTGAATCATTTGCCAGAATATTCTACAGGAACAGCATTAACATGGGCTTGCCAATCTTTGAGAGCAAGGAAGCTGCACAAAAGATTTCGGAAGGGGACGAGATTGAGGTCAGCGCTGACACAGGCGAAATAAAAAACCTTTCAAAGAATGAATCCTACAGGGCAGTAGCAATGCCGCCCTTTATCCAGAAGATAATTAAGCTTGGCGGCCTAATGGAGTACGTGAAGGGGGAGCTGAAAAAATAATCCAAAGCCCGGGCAAAAACAGGGAGACAAATAATCAATTCAAAAAATTTAAAAAAATTAAAGGGGCAAAAGAAAATGGCAAAGAAATTCAAAATAGCGGTTCTGCCAGGAGACGGCATTGGTCCGGAGGTAATGAACCAAGGGCTTAGGGCACTGGACGCAATTGCTGAAAAGTATGGCCATGAGTTTGAAACAACTGAAGCTCTTTTTGGTGGAATTGCAATTGACAAAACTGGGCAGCCTCTCCCAAAGGAAACCATTGAGATTTGCAAGCAGAGCGATGCAATCCTCGGGGGCGCGGTCGGGGGCCCAAAGTGGGACAACGTAGAACAGAACATCAGGCCAGAGGCCGGCTTACTTGGCTTGAGGAAAACATTCGGGCTTTATGCAAACCTCAGGCCGGTAAAGCTCTACCCAGGCCTTATTGATAACTCTACTCTAAAAAGGGAGGTTATTGAGGGAATGGACATAATGATTGTGAGAGAGCTCACCGGCGGCATCTACTTTGGGCAGCCAAAAGGGGTTATGGAATCAGGTACTAAGGGAGTTAACACAATGGTTTACACAGTAGATGAAATTGAAAGGGTTGCAAAAACCGCTTTTGGGATTGCAATGATGAGAAAAAAGAGGGTTTGCTCTGTTGACAAATCCAATGTACTTGAAGTGTCAAAGCTTTGGAGAAATACTGTTGAAAGGCTTGCAAAGCAATTCCCCGAAGTAGGGCTTTCCCACCTGTACGTTGACAACGCTGCAATGCAGCTTGTCAGAAACCCAAAACAGTTTGATGTAATTCTGACTGGCAACATGTTTGGAGACATTTTGAGTGATGAGGCTTCAATGCTTTCTGGTTCACTTGGAATGCTTCCAAGTGCTGGCATTGGCGGCAAAATTGGATTCTTTGAGCCGGTTCACGGCTCTGCTCCAGACATTGCAGGCCAGAACAAGGCAAACCCCTGTGCAATGGTTTGCTCTGTTGGAATGATGCTGAAATATGCCTTTGATTTGAATGAAGAGCACGAAGCAATTGATAACGCAGTCAGTGCTGTTCTTGAAAAGGGCTTCAGATGCGCTGACATTGCAGCAGAGGGCGAAAAGGTTGTTGGAACAAAGGAAATGGGAAAGGCAATTGTGGAGGAGATTAAATAATCTGCACGCCCTTTCCCTTAACTATCTTTCCAATAACATATGCTTCTTCTTTTGCTCTTTGCATTTCCTTCAAAACCTTCTTCTCATCCTTTCCCTCAACAATCAGTACCATTCCTGCACCCAGGTTGAATGTCCTCTGCATATCGCTTTCTGGAACCATTCCCTTCTCCTTAATCAGATTGAAAATAGGCTGCGGCCTGAGCTTTCCTCTGATTATTTCCGCTCCCAACCCTTCTGGCAGAAGCCTTCCAATGTTGTCAATCAGGCCACCGCCTGTAATGTGCCCTATCCCATTCAACAGGCCTTTCCTTGCAAGCGGCAGAACCGCCTTCACATAGCTCTTGTGCGGCTTCAGCAGCTCTTCCCCAAGAGTGCATTCAAGCCCCTCAGGCCTTTCATTCAAATCCATCTTTGCTTCCTGCAGCAATACCCTTCTGGCCAAGCTGTATCCGTTTGTATGCAGGCCACTGCTCTGCAGTGCAATCAGCATATTTCCCTTTTTTATCTTGCTTCCGTCAATTATACTTTTCCTTTCCACCAGCCCAACAATGCACCCAACAATATCAGTTTCTCCCTCAAGGTAAACAGCGGGCATTTCAGCTATTTCCCCCGCAATTAGGAAAATGCCGTTTTCCCTGCACGCCTCTGCCATTCCCCTTACAATTTGCTCCACCTTCTTTGGCTCAAGCTTGCTGCTCGCCAAGTAATCCAGAAAAAACCAGGGTTCTGCGCCGCATGCAAGAATGTCATTGCAGCCATGCCCTACAATGTCCTTGCCCAGACTGTCCCACCTGCCAAGCCTTGCAGCTATCTTAGTTTTTGTCCCCACGCCGTCAATGCTGCTTATTAGAACAGGCTCCTTGAATTTGAGCAGCTTTTTTGCATTAATTGCCCCGCCAAAGGCCCCAACTCCAAGCAAAACATCCTTTGAAAAAGTGCTTTTCACATGCTTTTTAATCAGCTGCACTGCCCTGCTTCCTGCCTCAATGTCAACTCCTGCTTCCCTGTAAGTGGTCATGCCAACCTATAAAATTAGCAGAGCAATGTTTAAATGACATTTGATTCGCTGGTTTTCTGCAATTTTTTAAAAAGAGCAAAGTTTTTAAAGTTCTTCAGCCCCTAATTACTACAATGAAGCTTGCATTTGCTTACAGCGATTCTTTTTTCGGCAGGGTTTTGCGAGCTTTCAGCAGCTTTTGGTTTTTTTTCTATTTTGGATGAGCCCCAGGCCGAATTAAAGGCATTTTTTGGCCGGAGGGGCTGGAACAAAGAGAGGCGAGATACCAGAATATAAAAAAATTTTTGGAGAAAAAAACCAAAAAAATTGGGAAAAATTTTGAAAAAAGAAAAGAAAATAAAAATTAAGGGTTGTAGAAAAAAATTCCAGGAGGTATGGAAGTGAGGATTGGAAAAAAAATAAGGTTGGAAAGGATCATGGACAGAAACACTGGCAAGACAGTGATAATTCCAATGGACCACTGTGTAACAGTTGGGCCAATAGCAGGCCTTGAGGACATGCCTGCCGCAATAAACAGCGTTGTGGAGGGCGGGGCAAACGCAATTGTCCTGCACAAGGGCATTGTGTTAGCTGGCCACAGGGGAACAGGCAAAGACGTTGGTTTGATAGTGCATCTGAGTGCTTCAACCTCAGCCGGGCCAGACCCAAACAGAAAAATAGAGGTCTGCACAGTGGAAGAAGCCCTAAGCCTTGGAGCAGACGCTGTTTCAGTGCATGTAAACATTGGAGCAGACAGTGAACCAGAGATGCTTGCTGATTTGGGTGAAACAGCAAGGAAATGCAATGAGTGGAATGTTCCATTGCTTGCAATGATGTATCCCAGAGGGCCAAAAATAAAGGATGACAAAGACGTGGAAATAGTAAAGCTTGCTGCCCGGGTAGGGGCGGAACTTGGAGCAGACATAGTGAAAACAAACTACACTGGCAGCGTGGATTCGTTCAGGGAAGTTGTAAAAGGCTGCCCTGTGCCAGTAATAATTGCCGGCGGCAGCAAGGGCAATGAATTGGATTGCCTTAAGAAAATTGAGGACAGCATTGAGGCAGGTGGAGCAGGAGTCTGCATGGGCAGAAACAGCTTCCAACATAAGAACCCAACTGCTTTTGTAAAGGCAGTCTGCAGGGTAGTGCACGGCAAGGCCAGGGCAGAGGATGCAGCAAAAGAGCTGAAGTAAACCAAAAATTTTAGATGCAGCAAAAGAGCGAGAAATAAGGCAAAATTTTAGAAAAAGCAAAACAGTTAAAATAACTAAATCGGTAAGAGCGAGAAATAAGGCAAAATTTTAGAAAAAGCAAAACAGTTAAAATAACTAAATCGGTAAAATTCATGGAAAAGGTGATAATTTGAAGAAATTCTGGGTTAGGTTGAATGACTGGAACAAGGGGGTTGCTACTACTGCCCTGGAGCAGGGGGCAGACGCCTTGGTTTTGCCCAAAGGTTTAACCCCAAAGGCAAAGGAGCTTGGCGTTATTGCAACAGTAGCAGAGGACAGCCCTGACCTGAAACTGGGAAAGGATGTGGTTGAGGTGGAAATAAACAGCAAAGAGGATGAACTAAAGGCAGCAAAACTCGCATCAAAAAAGACAGTCATAGTTAAGACCGGCGATTGGAACATCATTCCTCTGGAAAACCTTGTTGCACAGTCAGACAGCATCATAGCAGAGGTCGGCAACGCAGGGGAAGCAAAAACCGCCTTGGAAGTCCTGGAGAAGGGCGTAAGCGGCGTGCTCTTGAATTCAGTCAGCGTGCAGGAGATAATTGACACAGGAAAGCTGGTTAAGGGCCAAAGCGAAAAGCTGCAATTGGCAAAGGTGGAAATAACCGGCTTGAAGGCCCTTGGAAGCGGTGACAGGGTCTGCATTGACACTTGCACAAACATGGGTTTGGGCCAGGGAATGCTAATAGGAAACAGCAGCTCTGGCTTTTTCTTGGTTCACAGCGAGAGCATTGACAACCCTTACGTTGAGCAAAGGCCCTTTAGGGTAAATGCCGGTGCGGTCCACGCTTACGTCAAAAATGCTGACGGCAAAACAAACTATTTGTCAGACTTAAAATCAGGCGACCACATAATGCTTGTTGGAGCAAAAGGCCAGACCGAGATTGCAGTGATTGGCAGATTGAAAATAGAGCGAAGGCCATTGATGCTTGTTGAGGGAATCTGCAATGGCTCCGCAGTTTCACTTATACTACAGAACGCTGAAACCATTCGCTTGGTTAAGCCAAATGGAAAGCCTGTTTCAGTTGTAAAGCTCAAAAGGGGCGATGAAGTCCTCGGCTTTGTGGAGGATCCTGGCAGGCATTTTGGAATGAAGGTAAGGGAGAAAATCCTTGAGAAATAACTGCGGAAATTTGAATACTTTAAAAAATTTTTTACTAATGCATAAAAAATTGGAAGTTTAAGGGGTTGGTTTTTTTATGGCATTGGAGGAGAAAAGAAAAAAAATCGACAAAATTGATTCAGAAATCCTTTCCCTCTTGCAGCAAAGGCTGCGGATAGCAAAGAAAATTGCCAAGGCAAAGGCCGAAAAAGGCAAGCCAGTCTTCATCCCCTCAAGGGAAGCCGATGTGCTGAACAGCCTTCTCAGGAAAAGGGGAAATATCCCGGCAAAATCAGTGAAAAGCGTTTTTTCCGAGATAATTGCAATGACTAGGGCAGCTGAAAAGCCAATGGCAATTGCATACCTTGGCCCAAAAACAACCTTTACCCACGCAGCTGCTTTAAAGAAATTTGGCCCAACAGTAGAGCTTGCCGCCCACGAAAGCATTCCATCTGTCTTCAACTCAGTTGAAAAAGGTGAAGCTGACTACGGCGTTGTTCCAATTGAAAACAGCATTGAAGGCACGGTCAGCCACACCTTGGACATGTTCCTCGACAGCAACCTGAACATTGTTGCAGAAATAATGCTTGACGTAAAACACTGCATACTTTCAAATAGGCCTCTTTCCAAAATTAAAACAGTTTACTCCCACCCACAGGCGTTTGCCCAGTGCAGAAAATGGCTAAGCAAAAATTTGCCAAATGCTGAGTTTGTGGAAACAAGCAGCACTGCAAAGGCAGCAGAGCTTGCTTCAAAAGACAGGGAAAGTGCAGCCATTGCCTCCGAAATGGCGGCAGAAGAGTATTCTTTGAATGTTGCTGCAAAGAGCATTGAGGACCATTCTTCCAATGTCACGCGCTTTATTGTAATTGGAAAAGAACACAACAGCAAAACAGGGAAAGACAAAACAAGCATTTTGTTCAGCGTACAGCACAAGCCTGGTGCATTGTTCAATGCCCTGCAGCCATTCCAGAAGCACGGCCTTAACATGACAAAGATTGAGTCAAGGCCTGCTAGGAAGAAGCTCTGGGAAGTTGTTTTCTTCATTGACTTTGAGGGCTTCAGGGAAGACGAGGCTGTGAAAAAAGCCCTCTCCGAAATGGCAGAGCACTGCCTTTTCGTAAAGGTTCTTGGGTCCTATCCAGAGGAAATATCGGTTAGTTGGTGATTTTATGCCTGATTTCAAGCTGGTAAGCAGGGAGGAAAACCCAGAGAACACAATAGTCAAAGTCAATGGCATTGAGATAGGCGGCAGTGCGCTTGCAATAATTGCCGGGCCATGCGCAATTGAATCAGAGGAGCAATTGCTTACAGCAGCAAAAGCAGTAAAGGAAGCAGGTGCAACAATTCTCAGGGGTTCAGCCTACAAGCCCAGGTCTTCCCCCTA
>JAFCFG010000058.1 GCA_017608725.1 Candidatus Iainarchaeum sp. | reverse complement strand
GAAGAGGTAGTAGTGGCTGAAGAAGCCAGTTAGTGCAAGCGTTACAGCAAGGACAATTGCGTTTGAGCTGTTTCTCTTTTCTTCAAACCTGAATAGTGCAAGGACAAACAGGGCAATCCAGGCTGTTTGGGCAATGTTTAAGGTTGCAGTTGACCTGACAAGGGCAAAGGGGGAAAAGCCATATATCAGACCAGATAGGAAACAAGCAGGCCTGCTTTTAATGAAGTGCCTTGCAAGGAAAAAGCCCGCAATTGCCCCAAGAAATGGACCGCTAAAAATTATCACGTTGTATGCAAACAGCTGGCTTGTAAGCATTGAAAGCGGCAGGAATATCAGAAAAGTGAATGGCAGGAACAAGCCAAGCTGGCTTATGTCAACACCAAAGGGAGCGTTAACCAAGCTGCTTTTGGTTGAATTTATCCCGTTCCTCAAATTGTATTCAAGCAGGAAAGGCGTCCTCATAGCAAGGCAGGGATCACCAAAAGTGCCCATCATGCTGCTGTCTGGTGCAAGCACTATTGGCAGGAAGAACAGACAGGTTAGCAGGAAATAGAGCACAATTGCATAGAATTCAGCTCGGTTTTTTTCAGTCAAAGAAACCAGCCCCCGCCAAATATTTTCAATTATCTTCTCTGCCAAAGAAACCAACCCGGTTTAAGTGCTGCCAAAGAAACCAACCCGGTTTAAGTGCTGCCAAAGAAACCAACCCGGTTTAAGTGCTGCCAAAGAAACCAACCCGGTTTAAGTGTTTTCAATTATCTTCTCTGCCCTGTCAATAGTGCTGTAGCACCTGCACTGCTCTGCACTGGCAGTTAAAACCACGTCAAATCCTTGAGCACTGCACTTTTCCCTGCACACTGTAGCAAAGGGATTTGGGATTACCATGTAAATGGCCCCGAAAGCAAACCAGATTGCAAGAGCCACTATAAACAACTTGATTAAAACATTTTTTTCAATCATTGAAAATTCAGCTCCAATTTTTTCCGTGCACCAGCCACCAACAATTTCAGTCAAAAAAATTTATTAATTCAGCTCTTCACAATTGTCAGAAAGCCCTTTGCCATCATCTGGATATCTTCAAGGCCCCTAATTGATAAAAACCTTTGCATCATGTAGCTTGGCCTCAGATAAAAGCTCCTGTAAGCCATTTGGTGCAGCCTAACAAGCGCTTCCTTGCTCAATGTTTTTGGAACATAGATTGGGTCCTGCAAGAAGTTGAAGTCCGGCACTACTGCGTCCCTCCAATAGCGCGGCTTCTTTAGTTCGCCTGCTTTCACTATTTGATTGTACGCGTCTGTTCCAGGCCAGGGAGTGAAGAAGGTGAATGTTGCAATCGTTGGATTCAGCTCCTTTGCAAACTGGATTGTCTGCAGAATGTCCTGCTTTGTTTCACCAGGCAATCCAACAATGAAGTAGCCTCTTATGCCTATGCCAATCCTGTGCGTAATCTTGAAGGTTTCCCTAACCCTTTCCTTTGTGAATTGCTTTCTGATTGAATCAAGGACTCTCTGGCTGCCGCTTTCCACGCCGTAGGCAATGTACTCACAACCTGCGCTCTTCAATGCCCTTAGGACATCAGGGTCAACGCAGTCAACCCTGGCCTCGCAGCTGAATGTTAAATCCCAGTTCCTTTCCTTTATCATCTCGCAGATTTTTAGAACACGCTTCTTGTCGACAGTGAAGTTGTCATCCCAGATGCCAATATCCCTTGCCCTGTATTTTTCCACAAGAAGCTCCATCTCAGAAAGCACTCTCTTCGGGGAGTGAGCCCTAAAGCTTCTGCCAAAAATGTGCTTGTCGCAGAAAGTGCAGTTGAATGGGCAGCCCCTGCTTGTAATAATTGAATGGGAAGGCAGCCTCCTTGACCTGGCCTCGCTGCCAGTGTACAAATGCATTGGCAACAAGTGCCTTGCAGGCATGGGAATCCGGTCAATGTCCTTTAGAAAAGGCCTTTCCCCGGTGAACCTTGCTTCCTTGCCCTTTTTGTAGTAAAGGCCCTTGATTTTTTCAATTGGCTTTTTCTTCTCAAGATTGGTTATAAGTTCGCTTATTGTGTATTCTCCTTCTCCAACAATAGCAAAATCAACATTTTTGTCTGCAATTACCTCCAAGGGCAAGGCGGTTGCATGCGGGCCGCCGAAAATTACTGGAACATCTCCTGCTTCCTTCAGGGCCTTTGCTGCATCATAGCCCCGCTTTGCAAAAGCAGTGCAGGTGCTCATTCCAACAAAATCATAGTGCTGTGCTTTCCTGGCAATGCCCCTTAAAGTACTTTCCTCTGCGATACCGTCAATAATCCTAACCCTGTGGCCTGCTTCTAGCAAAACAGCTGCAACATAAGCAATACCCAATGGCTCCACTTTTGTCTGGGCAATTGCTGCACCGCCCTTGTACAGGTCTGATTTCAGAATCGGGGGATTCAACAACAAAACCGAGGCCATTTTTAAAAGCTCCCTTAAGGAATTTACAGGGTGTCGAATACTTTTAAACTTAATGCCTTAAATTGCCCTTCAAATGCAGAGATATTCGACAGCCTTATTTAATCAAACGATAAATTAAAAATGGTTAGTTGACCTCCTTCAAATATGAAACAGAGGGCAAAGGTCCTTTTGCTGTCGCTATTGCTGTTGCAGTTTTTGCAGTGCGTGAACCTCTTCAACAAAAGGCCCTTTATGGATGAGGGCATCTATTTGACCAGTGCTTGGATGTACTTGCAGGGGGCAGTGCCATATGTTGAGTTCATTCTGGTGAAACCAATTGGAATTGTCTGGGCTTTTGCAGCAATATTCAGCTTTTTCGAGCCCAGCATTGCAACTGCAAGGATTTTCATGGCATTTCTTTCCATGGCGCAATTGCTCTTGGTTTTCCTGATAACAAAAAAGATGTTCAAAAGCGAGGAGGCAGGTCTGGCAGCAGCCCTGTTATTTGCAATCTGGAACATTCCTTTTTCCAATTACCTGACAGCAAACGAGCCGTTTATGACGCTGCTGCAAAGCATTGCACTTCTTTCCCTCTATGTTTTCTTGTACGAAAGGAAAAGCAATTTGGCCTTGATTGGGTTTTCCCTGGCGCTTGGCCTGTCAATTCTGTTCAAGCAAACAGCAGCAATCATTGCGGTATTCTTTGCAGGGATCTTTATTTGGCTTTATTCAAGGGAGAAAAAGGCTTTGCCGAAGGCAAATTTCCCGGGGGTTTTTCCAGGAGGGAAAAAAACTTTGCCCTCTGCAAAGGAAATGATGATTATAGCAACAGGGTTTGTTCTGCCTGGCCTGTTAATGGTTGGGCACATACTGCAATTGAATGCATGGAATGAATTTGTTGAAATAATGTTTTTTCCGATTGGTTTAGCTGAGTCTGCTTCATTTCTTGTGATTGATGCGAGAATCCTGATTGCTCTTGGGGCCTTTGCCTTTGTGCCGGTTGCATTAGTTGGCCTTGTAGCAAAAAGCAGACTGGCAAAGGGCAATGAAAGCAAGCTAGTGCTATTGCTCCTCTGGTTCTTGGCTGGATTCATAAACATGTTTCCATTTAGGGGATGCTGTTTCCATTTAATTCCGGCACTTCCAGCAGCCAGCATTATCGGGGGCTTTGCAGTTGTTTGGGCAATGCAAAACAGGGATAGAAGGGAACTGCTTTTGTTTAGCGGGGCAGTTTTGCTGCTGTCAGTTGCAGCATCCATTTCTGTTCAGGCAGTTATTGCAAGCGATACCTACAGCTTTATTCCGTTGAACAATGTTGCAGAATACGTTGAACAGCACACAGGCCATGATGAAAGAATTCTTGTAATGCCCAGCGTTCCAGAGCTCTACTTTTTGAGTAAGAGGAAGCCCTCAGCAAGACAGCTGCAGTTCTTTGATGAGTTTACTCCGGAATTTCAGCAGCAGATTTTGGAGCAGATAATTGAGAACAAGCCAGCAATGGTTGTTTACTTCTCCAGGGAAAGTGAACTAGCCTACATTGGGCCGCCGTTGGTAGATGACTACATTAAAGAGAACTACAGGCAAAAAGAAGTGATTGAACTGATTCCTCCATTGTACAGGTTCTTTAAGTACGTGTTTATACTTGAGCCCAAATAAAAAAGAGGATTGTTCCCCTTTGCCAAAAGAAAACAGAGCCCAAATAAAAAAGAGGATTGTTTTTTGGCTGCTAAAAAACAAAATTGGAAGAATTGATTGTTTTTATCTGGTTGGATTGGAAGAATTGATTGTTTTTATCTGGTTAGGGCAATTCTCAGCTTTATTAGCTTGAAGAACATTTTAATTGTGTTGAAGCCAATTTTCATCTTGCTTCCCTTTACATGGCTCCACTCTATCGGGATGACGCCGAATTTTGCTCCAAGGGCATTTGCCCTTGCAATTATTTCCACATCAAAAATCCACCTGTTGGAGATAAGCTTCTTTGCAATCTCTTTGCCCAAATCAGTTCTCATTCCCTTAAAGCCGCACAACAGGTCCTTTACATTGAAATTGAACAAAATCTGGACAGTGGTGTTGAAGCCCCAGCTTAGGAAACGCCTGTACAATGGCTGCCTTGCAATAATTCTTGCTTTTTTGGTTTTCCTGTTTCCAACAACCACGTCATTGCGCTGCAAGGCATTGTACATGTCAGTTAACTGGGAGGCAGGGGTTGCGCCATCTGCATCCATAAAACAAACCAGCCCTGCCTTTGCTGCAAGAATTCCTGTTTTCACTGCGTGGCCCTTTCCCCTGTTTGGCTTGTAGCTTATTACCCTAATCCTGTTTCCAAATTCTTTGAGGATTGCAAGCGTTGAATCAGTGCTGCCATCGTCAACAACAATCACTTCACTAACAAAGCTGTTCTTCTGCTTGAAGGAAAGCAGCTGCTGCAGGAAGGGCTTTATTCTAGCCTCTTCATTGTAGGCAGGAACAATTACTGAAAGGGTGTTTTTCATTTGGGAATAGCCACCTTCTCTTTGAAGCTGCTCAGGGCAGCCAAGCCAATGCCCGCTGTCAGAATATTCATTGCAAGGATTGTCAGGGAAAAGGAAACAGCACTGGCAGCTGCAATTCCGGGAAAGCCAAGCAGGAAGATTGTTGTTGCATCCCTTGTTCCCACGCCAGCAAAGGAAATTGGCAATGCCTCAATTAAGAGGATTGCAGGCATTATTGAAAGAATCAAAGCAAAGGAAACAGGCAACTGCAAAGAAACAGCAACCAAATAGTACTGGAATATTATCAGCAGCCAGCTTGCAACGGTCAAAACGGCAAGCAACAGCAAAACCCTCTTTTTCTGAACAAGAGGCTTTATTGAATCGTAAAAATCGTGGAAACCTGATTTAAATTGCGGCTTGAATTTTTCCGGCAGCAAAAAATTGAATACTGGCCTAAGCAGGAACGCAACCAAGCGCTTCCTTGAGAGAACAACCAAGCCAATTAAGAAAACAATGAGAAAGCCAACCAGAACCGAGATTATTTCAACTCCAATTGAAAACTGCAGGGAGAAAAAAAGCAATCCAAGAACTGCCGCCAAAAACATGAACAGCAGGTCAAGAATCCTCTCCATAGCGGTTGCAGCAAGCCCTGCTCCCAGGGAAAGGCCACTGTGCTTGTTCAGATAGTGTGCCCTCAGAAAATCGCCAGCCTTTGCCGGCGTAACAGAGCCAAAGAAGAAGCCAATCAACCAAATCCTGGTGTTCTCAAATAAGGAAAGGTTCTTTCCAACCGCAGCCACTAGAATCTGCTGCTTCAAGCCCTTTAACAAAAGGTTTGGAGCAACCAAGGCAAGGACACCGGCAAAAAGCACTGGGTCAATTTTTGAAAAGTTGGCTGCAATTTCCAGTGGGCCAACGCTGTACAGAATATACAGAAAGAGTATTACACCGATTAGTGCAAGGTATTTTGTATATCGCATCTGAACAGCCCCTCATTGCTTGCTTTCAAACCACTCAATGGCCTTCTGCAGCCCGGAATCCAGGCTTACCTTTGGCTGCCAATGCAATCTGTTAACCGCAATGGCAATACCTGGCCTTCTCTTTGCGGGGTCATCGCCTGGAAGCTTCCTGAAAGCAATTTTGCTCTTGCTGTTGCACAGCCCCTTGATTTTCTCCGCAAGCTGCAAAATGGTTACCTCGTTTGGATTCCCAAGATTGACTGGCAACCTGTAATCGCTCTCCATCAATTTTATCAGCCCAGAAACCAAATCGCTTACAAAGCAGAAGGACCTGGTCTGTTTTCCGCTGCCATAAACAGTAATCGGCTTGTTTTGCAGGGCCTGCATAATAAAATTTGGCACAACCCTGCCATCATCCTGCCTCATCTTTGGGCCATATGTGTTGAAAATCCTTGCAATCCTTGCCTCAACTCCCTTCTTTTTTGCATAAGCTGTTACAAGGGCTTCAGCAAAGCGCTTCCCCTCATCGTAGCAAGACCTTTCACCAATTGGATTAACGTTTCCAAAATATGTTTCCTTCTGCGGGTGCTCCAAGGGCTGGCCATATACCTCGCTTGT
>JAFCFG010000057.1 GCA_017608725.1 Candidatus Iainarchaeum sp. | reverse complement strand
ACTCCAAAAAATACTGCGCTGACTTTGGCTTTGGGTCAAGGCCTTTTCTCTTCCTTACCTCTCCAATCACCTGCTCCTGCATTTACCTTGGCAATGGCTCGTATCCGGCATATTCTGCAGTCCAAATCGCCCTGCCCTGTGTTGCGCCCCTGATTGCTGCTGAAAACCCAATTAGCTCCTTTACTGGGGCCTTTGCAATAAAAATGCTTGAATCCCCCTCCTGCTTTATTTCGTTTATCTGTGTTCTCCTCTGGCCAAGTTCTTTGCTTACATTTCCCATATAATCCTGTGGAACAGTTATAAACAGAGTCTGCTTTGGCTCAAGCAGCATCGGGTCACTGCTTAGAACGCAAGCGTAAATAGTCCTGGTGATTGCTGGCAGAACCTGGGCAGGCCCCCTGTGTATAGCATCTTCATGCAGGGTAGCATCCTCCAAAATGACCTTTATTCCAAAGCATTTCTCCTTTGCAAGCGGCCCTTCATTCATTGCATCCTGAAATGCCTGAATGACCATTTCCTTAATCTCGTACAATGCTACTATGCCCCTGGTCATGTCAACAAAGACATTGTTGTTGTGAACACTCCAAATTCTCCTTGCAGTATCCCTGTCAAAGCCAATTTCCTCGAATTTGGCAATCATTTCCTTGTCCTTTGGCTTTATTTTTTTAGTAATCTTTGCCTCAATCAACTTTTGCAGAACATCCTTTTCCAGTGGCTCAACCCGCATCTTGAACTTGTTATGCTTGTTTGGAGATTTCCCCTCAAGTGTATTGCAGCCCTTTTGAACGGTTTCCCTGTAGACAACTATGGGTGGAGAAACCTCTATTGCTATCTTGTGGTCTTTCTCAATCCTGTATTGGGTTACCTCCAAATGCAGTTCCCCCATGCCACTAATCAAGTGCTCTCCTGTTTCCTGATTCAAAGTAGCAACAATATTTGGGTCCTCTTTTGTAATCTGCCTTATGACCTCAATAAGCTTTGGCAGGTCCTTTGTCTGCTTTGGTTCAACACTTACAGTCATAACCGGTTCTGCTGTGCTTTTAAAGCTTTCAAATGCCCTCATATCAGTGTTGCTGATAGTTTCACCAGCCCAAATCTCTTTCACGCCAACCAATCCAGCGATATTGCCGCATGGAACTTCCTGCACCTGCACCCTTTCAGGCCCCATGAAAACAACAACCTGTTGTATGCCTACCTCTTTTTGGCCTGTAAGGAGCTTTACTTTCATCCCGCTCTTGATTTTTCCACTGTAGATTCTGCCAGTTGCAATGTCTCCTGCATGCGGGTCAACTGTTACATCTGTTACCATCATACTGAATGGCCCGTTTTCATCGCATGCTATCATTGCCTTGCCTGCCTCGCTTTCTGGCTCGCCTGCCCAGATGGTTGAGATCCTGTACTTTTGGGCTTCAATTGGGTTTGGCAGGTGCTCTATAACCATGCCCAAAATAGCCGAGTGCAAAGGGCTTTTCTTCGCAAGCGTTTTTTGGTCCTGGTTTTTGCAGAAATCGTAGACATCCTTAAAGCTAATTCCTGTTTCCCTCATTGTGTGTATATTCAACGCCCAGTTGTAGTAAGCTGAGCCAAACGAAACCGAGCCATCATTTACCCTTACCTGCCAATTTTCAGCGTACCCCTTTGGTGCATTGTTCCTAATCAGCTTGTTTACCTGCGTAATTGTTTTAACAAATCGCTCCTGCATCTGTTTTTCGTTCAACTGCAGTTCGTTCACAAGCCTGTCAACCTTGTTTATGAACAAAGTGGGCTTTACCTTTTCCCTCAAAGCCTGCCTTATGACCGTTTCGGTTTGAGGCATTACCCCCTCAACCGAATCAACTACTACAACCACACCGTCAACAGCCCTCATTGCCCTTATAACCTCTCCGCCAAAATCAATGTGCCCTGGCGTATCAATCACATTAACCAAGTATTCCTTGCCCTGGAATTTGTGCACCAAACTTATGTTTGCTGAGTTGATGGTTATACCCCTCTGCTGTTCCAATTCGTAAAAGTCCATGAACAGCTGCTTTCCAGCAAGTTCCTCTGACATTAGGCCAGCTGCCGCAATCAAGTTGTCTGTCATTGTCGTGTTGTGAATAACTATTCCCTCTGCAACAAAGTTGTGGTTTTCTGGAACAGTAAAATCGTATACTGTTTCCGCTTCTTCTTCTTGAATGCCCGTTATTTCTATGAATGCCAGTTCATCTGGCTTTATTTTTGTGGCAATCCCTTTTTTTGCAAGCATTAACTGAATGCTTTTGTAAGTGTTTATTTGTGGGCAATAGGTCCCATTTTCATATTTGTAGTAGTGGTGTCCAATGCTTGCTTTGGATATCTTTAGTGCTTCTCTTGCATTTTTGAGGCCGTAACAGGGAACTACATCACAGACAACACTGCCTGTAGATTTCTGCTTTAACTTCATTGCCTTTAATTGTTTTTCTCTTAACCCAAAGCCAACCCTCTCTGCGAATGATTTGGCACTTTCCCCTGAGAGATATAAAGTCTCACCTTGGTTTATCGCTATACAGCCAAACCTTGGTAGAAGCATTTGCAGGTCAAGCAACATTTCCTTGCTAGCACTGGTTATTGACACTGCCGACCTTTCTTTTTCAACTGCCCCATCACAGTCAAAGTATGCTTTCAGGAATTCAGCAACAAGATTGTCTGGTGCTTCTCTTACAAAATCCGATATCTTTACATTACGGCTTTTCTTTTTGAGGGGATAGTCAAATAGGGCATTTAAAAAAATTAAGAAAGAATTGTTTGTTGTAAGTTCAGGGGTTTTGCCTTCGTATTTTCTTGTTTTTGGTTTCAGCCCCAACTCATCGCAAGCTTCTGCAAAGCGTTTTCCCAACTCTTTTTTTCCAACAACAAACCTGTTGCCAGTGCCGTCTCCAACCATTAGGCCTGCAATGTAGAATACCTGTTTCCAATTTTTAGGTAAGCGTAAATTAGTGCTATTCTTTAGCCCGACCCATTCAATCCAGCTATAGGCCTTTTCATAGCTGATTTCAAAAAGCTCTATTAGCTGTAAAAGGTCTCTTAGGGGAAGTATACCCCGCCACAAAGAATGCTTAAATGATGCTTTTTTTAGTTTTGAGCCAATTGCTTTGCGTACTTCTTCAGTCCCTTTAGCTAAAATTCTTTGCTTTAAAACCCTTGCAGGTTCTTCCCTAAGTTTTACATAGAATTGCTTTTGGCTAAGTAGCTTCAAAGCTTTCTTTTCAATGTCAAACCGGCTTTTTACCTTCAGTTTTCTTGCTGCAACAACTCTATCGCCTTTTCTCAGTTCTTTCGCTTGCTTAAACCCAAATGAAAGTCCATCAAAAGTGAGATATTGGTGTTCTGGTGTTGTTGCAATAGAGTAGCCATTCCTAAGCTTGACCTTTAACATTTTGCCCCCTGTCAGTTTCCAAGCATGAGAGGCAATCTTTTTCTCAACCCTTCCTGTTCCTTTGTTAACAGAGAATAGTTCAAGGGGCTCATCCAAGGCAAAAATTGTTTCGTTTTTTGTTTCCCTCACTTTTTTCCCCTGCAAAGCACTCAGCTGAAACACTTCTTCCGCAGTCATAACTCTTCCATCAGCCAGCGCTATTCTCGCTTTACCATCAATACATTTGCCGTGGTCGATGTGGGCAACTATTCCAATGTTTCTGATATTCTCTCGATTTTGCATCATCTTCTCTGCAAGCTTTACCATTTCCTCTCTTCTGCCCATCTGATTCACTTCCTTTCTGCTGTTTTTTTCCCTTGCCCTTGTTTACTTTTTTCTTTTACCTTTTTCCCTTGCCCCTGCTTACCTTTTTTTCTTTTACCTGCTGCTCTTCGCAATCCTTTCAACTTCATCCTTTCTCTTCACGCTTAGGCTTTTTGTATCCTCTTTTGATGCAAGAATAAGCTCTTCTGCCAGGGCCTCTGCTGCCGGCTTCTTTTTGTTAAAGCTCCCGACAAAGCCAGCCAATGCAATGTTTTTCAGGGATTCATCAACCCTCTTCATTGGGGCAACATCCACTGCAACAGCATAGCTAATGCCTCCCCTTTTTATCTTGGTTGTGTCCTCTCTTGGTGCAGTGTTCTCAATTGCTTTAACCAAAACCTGCAATGGGTTTTGCTTTGTTTCCCTTTCAATGATTGAAAAGGCCTCTTCCACTATTCTCATTGCCTGCAGCTTCTTTCCGCAGCTGCCTCTTCCCCTCACATATTTTCCACTCAGCTTTCTCTTTCCCTGGCCTGACCTCATAACCTTGTTAATCAGCCTTTCAACAATACTCATTTTTCCCTTTTCAAAGCGCTTCTTTGTTTGCCTGCCAAAGCTGTGTGGAACACTTTTTGCATCCAAAGTAATGTAATTAGCCAAACTCGCGTCGGTTATTTCTACGTCCTTTGTTTCCCATTTATCAAAAACCAGCGGCATTTATCTCTTCACCTTCTCTTTTCTGCCTGTTCTCAGCATTTCAAGGCTTTGGCCATTCACATGCGTTACCCTATACTTCACTCCCCAAAGGTCCCCCTTGGGCCCGCCTTGTGCTCCGCCAATGCCCTCTACAATAACCTCATCGTGCTCTTCGATGAATTTTATTGCCCCGTCGTATGGAGCCAAAGCAGTCAATTGCCTTCCATTTTTTATCAATTGGATTCTAACGCATTTTCTTATTCCTGAATTAGGCTGCTTTGCTGTAACGCCTCTTTTCTCAATAACTATGCCTCTTCCTTGGGGGGACCCTTCAAGCAAATCGTATTTTTTCTTCAGACCCTTCTTTTTTCTTTTATAACTGGGTTTTTTCCATCGCCACTTCTGCCTGTCATTTTCCAGCTTTCTTGCTGCAAATTGCCCTTCAGCCATTTTTTCACCTTGTTCTTACATCCTCTATTTTGTAGTCCCTCTTTGAAAGGGTTTTAATTCTTTTAATCCTTGGTAAACTATTTAACAGTTTTCTTTTGTTCTCTGGGTCTAGCATTAGTATTGCTTGCTTCTTTCCATTTCTCTCAACCAAGTTTATTTCATCAATCTTAATGTTGTACAATGCCTTTTTAATGAATGATTCCACATCATCGCAGTATTCAAATATTTCAATGTTCTTCCGCAGCTGTTTACTCAGCTTTTTTATCGTTGCTGCGTTTTTTCCAATCGCCTTTCCCATTGCCTCTTTCCTTACCAGAAAAGAGATAACGTTCTCGTCTACAACGCAATCCCTTGCGTTTACACCGCTCACCCTGTTAAGCGCGTTTAAATAAAAAATTTCGTTGCTGGTTAACCTCATTTCCTAAACCCTATTTGCTTTGTTTTTGCTGCTTTACTGCATCCAATATTTTGCTTTTCCCTGGTTTTTCAACACATGCAAATGATATCGGAAACGGCTTACCGCAAACGCTGCCAAGCTGCATGCTGTCTGCAGCAACAGCCTGAAAGGGAATTCCTTGGCTCTTGCAGAGGTGCTCTATTGCTTCCCTTCTGTACCTTTCGCCTGAACTGCTTATCACAATCAGCTGGGCAGAGCCCTTCAAAACCTCTTTCTTGGCCTGTTTAAAGCCAAATACAACCTTTCCGCTGTCAACAGCCCTTCTCAATTCCTTTGTAACGTCAACCATTCTGCAACCCCTTCCAATCTTCTGCTCCTTAAAAATTATTTCGCCCAATTAATTTAATAATTCTAATCCCCCAATTCACCGAATTTGTCCCTCAAATTATTTCCGCATCACTAATTCAACTATGCCTGTTCCAACTTTTATCGGCTGCCCCACAATGATGTTTTCAACAACCCCCTGCAATTCCTCTTTCTCCCCCTTAAAGCTTGCATCCAACAGGTGCTTTACTGTTTCCTCAAATGCAGCTCTTGCAAAAGGCGAGGCCTTGCCTCTTGTAATGCCAGTCCTTACAATGCCTTTCACCTCACCGCTAAAGGTCATCAAATCAGCTAACAAAATCAAGTGCCTTAAATCAACCAAAATATTGTTTTCATCCAGCGTTTTACGTAATTCCTTTACAATCATTGCCCTGCCTGTTTCAATCCCAAGAACCTTGCTTGCCTCCATTATATCATTTGTAACAGTCCTCCTCGGGTCAATCTCCGCCATCTTCAAAACACTCTTCAAATTGCTGCCGCTTGTTTTCACCACAAACTCGCCCCCTTCCTTCACAACAAGCACTTTTTCAATCCCTCTCACGCCCTGAATCCTGTTGTTAAGCAGCTTCAGCATGTTTCTCCTTATCTTAAGCAACGGCTCTCTCCTCCTGAAAATAAAGTCAACGCTGTTTTTTCTTTGCCTTGACTTCGCGTTCTTTATGCCTCTCTTTATTTTTAACAAAAGCTCCTTCTCATTCAAGCCCCTTTCCTTTACCTCACTGTCAAGAAGTGCAATGTTAATCCTATTATTGGGAAAGTCCTCAGTTACCTTCACAACATCCTGCAGCCTTATGTCAACCAGGCTGTTGGCAAACTTCTCTGCCTTTCTTCTGTCCTTTGCAAGGCTTTTTTCAAGGTAAATGGTCATAGTTGGGTACTTTG
>JAFCFG010000056.1 GCA_017608725.1 Candidatus Iainarchaeum sp. | reverse complement strand
CTCAAAGAGGCCATTATTGCAATCAAGCCAAGTGGCGGGGTAGTGCACTTCTATGCATTTGTGCAAAGGGGAAAGGGCTTGAAGCAGCCATTGGATAAGATTAAAGAGGCTGCAAGGAAACTGGGGAGAAAAACCAGGGTTCTGATAAAGAAAAGGGTCAGAAGCTTTTCCCCGGCAGTTGAACAGGTTGTAATCGATTTCAGGGTTTTGGCAAAGGGAAAATCTTTGGCAGGGGAGAAATAAAAAATTGAAGAAATTGCGGGAAAAACCGGTTTTGGCAAAAAAAGAAATCGAATGAAAATAAATTTAATGTAAAATGGTTTTGGCAAAAAATTTATAATAGATTCATTGCTTTCTGTTCTTATGCAATTGTACGAAAACCTGTTTGGAATCCCCTTTTCTTTCAGGTCAGCAACGATGCTTGCATTTCTTGCGGTTTTTCCAAACATTCTTGGAATGGTTGTAGTGCCAACGCCGTTTGGGTTCAAGTTCCACCTGTTCCAAGTGCTTGTTTTCCTTGCAGCCTTGCTGTATGGAAAGTGGGGCGGTGCACTGGCAGGGGGCTTTGGTTCTATTTACGTTGCAATTGCTTTGGGAAACCCGTTTATAATAGTTGGGAACATATTGCTTGGATTCTTTGCCGGGCTTTTTGCAAAGAGGATGCATGTTGTGCTTGCAGTGCTTGCTGCCTTTGCAATACAGGTTCCATGGCTTTACTTCACTGACTTGCTTGTTGGGATGCCTGAACCAGTTGTAAGGGGCGTGATTGTTGCCCTGCTGTTCAGCAACGTTGTTTGGGCACTTGCTGCAGCCACAATCTATAAAAGGATTGGCAAAGTAATTCAATAGACTCAACTAAATTTCTTTGGATGAACATTAAATGACTAAGAGGCTGGTTTTTTTGGGACCGCCTGGAGCAGGCAAGGGAACAATTGCAAACAGGATTGCTGCAAAATTCAATTTACCGCATATTTCAACCGGCGACCTGCTTAGAAAAGAGGTTGCGGCAGAAACAGAGGTTGGAAAAAAAGCCAAAGGGGAAATGCTCAGGGGAGAGCTTGTGAATGATGAACTGGTTACAGCCGTTCTGAGGAAAAGGCTAAGCCAGGGCGATGCAGCAAAGGGCTTTATTTTGGACGGCTACCCCAGAACAATGAAACAGGTTGAATTGCTTGAAAATGCTTTGAAGGAAATTGGTGAAAAACTGGATGTGGTTTTGCACATAGATGCAAGCCAGAAAACCATAATCAAAAGGCTTAGCAACAGAAGACAGTGCAAGCGCTGTGGAAAGCTCTACAACCTTGTTTCATTGCCTCCAAAAAATAAGGGCAGGTGCGATGTTTGCCAAGGAGAGCTGTTTCAGAGGAAAGACGATGAGCAAGAGGCCATAAAGAAGAGGCTGCAGGCTTATGGGCAAAGAACAAAGCCAATAATCAGCTACTACAAGGAGAAGGGCTTGCTTAGGGAAGTTGACTGCAATGGCGAAATTGAAGAGAATCTGCTCAATGCTGAAGAGGCACTGAAGGGAATTTAACAGGAAAAGGAGGTCGGGAAAATCAATGGGCACTTGAAGGGGAAAGGAGTTAGGCAGTCCAAAAACAGGCACTGAAGGGAATTTAATTGTTCCCCTTTTATAAAATTAATGAGGATGCTTTGATATGGCACTCTACTTTGTTTTTTTGGGAAAGCAGGGCAGCGGGAAGAGCACTTACATGAAAGGGATTGCTGCCTCCGGGCGCTTGGCCAGAATATCAAGCGGGGAACTGTTCAGGGATGAGATAAGGCACAACACAGAGCTTGGGAAAAAGATTGAAAAGCTTGTTAATTCCGGCAAACTTGTACCGGACAAGCTTGTTGTCAATCTGTTGAAGAAGAGGTTAGAGCACTCTGACTGCAGCAGGGGCGCAATATTTGATGGCTTTCCAAGAACCATTGGGCAGGCAAGGGCATTGGAGAAAATCCTTGAAAAAAAAGGGGGGAAAATTAACCTTGCCCTGAATTTTGCTGCACCGGAAAAAGTATTGCTTGAAAGGCTTATTGGGAGAAGGCAGTGCATGCTCTGCGGAAAAATCTACAATTTGAAGAGCAATCCCCCAAGGGTTGAAGGCAAATGCGATGAATGCGGCGCTGGCCTTTACCACAGGGAAGACGATAAGCCAGAGGCAATAAAGAAAAGGTGGAAGGCATACGATAAAAGAACCAAGCCGTTGGTTGAATACTACAAAAAGAAGGGAATCCTCCACACAATTGATGCAAGCAAAGAGATTGATAAGGTAATGAAAGATGTTGGAAAAAAATTAAAGAATTTGGGGTTGAATTAAAGGCTGCCTAATATCTCTGGAATTGGAGGGAATTGATGGGATTAAGTTTAAAAGTATTCGACACCCTGATTAAAGGCTTTTAATTGGCATTTTTTGGATAAAACAGGTTAAAGGAAATTGAATTAAAACAGGTTTAAATTGGATTTTTACGGGAAATTGAATAGGTTTTAATTGATTTTTGAGCTGGGTTGTCTTATGGTCAAGTGTGTTGTGGTTGGAACAGTTGCGTTTGACTCAATTAAAACCCCCTTTGGTTCAGTTGAAAAAACCCTGGGCGGAAGCGCTACCTATGCAAGCATTGCCGCATCCCTGTTTTCAAAACCCGGGATTGTAAGCGTTGTGGGAAAGGATTTTCCGGAAGAGGGCATGAAACTGCTGCAGGGCAAGGGGATTGACACAAAGGGAATTGAAAAAGCTGAGGGAAAAACATTCAGCTGGAAAGGCAAATACGGCCTTGATATAAACGTTGCGAAAACGCTGCAAACCGATTTAAATGTTTTGCTCAAGTTCCAGCCCAAACTGCAGGGGGAATACAAAAAAGCAGAATTCCTCCTTCTTGGAAACATTGACCCAGAGCTTCAGCTAAAGGCCCTGGAACAGATGAAGAAAACAAAATTGGCCATAGCGGACACAATGAACTACTGGATTGAAAACAAAAGGGAAAAAGTGCTTGAAGTTGTTGAAAAAGCCGATATTTGTCTGATGAACGATGCAGAGGCAAGGCAGTTGTTCAAAACCCCTAACTTGGTTGAGGCAGCAAAAGAAATTCTGAAAAGGAACAGTGACCTTGCAATCATAAAAAAGGGCGAGCATGGCTCGCTTTTGTGCACAGAACTTGGCTGTTTTGTTGCACCTGCTTATCCATTGGAGAATGTGGTCGATCCCACAGGCTGCGGGGACAGCTTTGCTGGTGCTTTGATTGGATTCCTTGCAAGAGAGGGAAAGGTCAATGAAGATTTGATGAGAAAAGCCATAATCTACGGTTCAGTGGTTGCCTCCTTCAACGCAGAGGGCATGGCCCTGGAAAGATTGAAGGAACTGGGCACGGATGATATTAATAAAAGGTTTAACGAATTCAAGGAAATAGTAAGGTTCTGAACGGCGGATTCTATGCATATTAAGAGCATTCAAAAAAGCAATTACTTCACTGCAATTGACGGCTGCCAAATAGCAGAGCTGTTTGGGTTGAAAGCGAGTAATCTGAAAGAAGTGAGCCTGGCTTACGCAATTGTTAAGCCAGGGCAGAAAACCCAGGGACATGGCCACAATTTTGCGGAAATCTGCACTCTGGTTAAGGGAAAGGGAATAATGCACTTGAACGGGGAAAGCAGTGAAATTAAAGCAGGGGAAAGTGTTTTAATAGATAAGCAAAATAAACATTTTATTGAAAATTCTGGGAAGGAAAAACCCTGAATTTTACCGCATTTGCGTTCCTGCTTTTACAGAGCAGGAAAGCAGAATAGAGGAGTGAATTAAAAATGCCCTTTGAAGTGAAGGATAAAGGACTTGCAGAGCAGGGGAAAATGAAAATTGATTATGCAGCAGAGCAGATGCCAGCATTGATGGAAATCAGAAAAAGGTTTGAAAAGCAGAAGCCATTGAAGGGCACCAGGGTTGGGATGGCACTGCACGTTACAAAGGAAACAGCTAATTTGGTTAGAACACTTATAGCAGGAGGGGCAGAAGTTGCAATTACCGGCTGCAATCCATTGTCAACGCAGGATGATGTTGCTGCAGGCCTTGCAAAAGAGGGTGTGGAGGTGTACGCTTACAAGGGCGAAACCAAAGAGGACTACTACAGATATCTGAACAAAGTGCTGGATTTTGAGCCAAATGCAACAGTGGATGATGGCTGCGATTTGATTAGCGAAATTCACTCAAAAAGGCCAGAACTGTTGAAGGAATTGATTGTTGGAACAGAGGAAACCACAACCGGCGTTATAAGGCTTAGGGCAATGGAGAAGGATAAAGCCCTAAAATACCCAATCATTGCAGTGAACGACAACAAAACAAAGCACTTGTTTGACAATTTTTACGGGACTGGGCAAAGCACTATTGACGGAATCCTGCGCTGTACAAATCTGCTGTTTGCCGGCAAGAAAGTTGTTGTATGCGGCTATGGGGACTGTGGAAAAGGCGTTGCATTAAGAGCAGGGGGAATGGGGGCAAAGGTTGTTGTCTGCGAGGTAGACCCTGTCAGGGCCCTGAAAGCATGGGGCGATGGCTATGAAGTAATGCCAATTGCAGAAGCGGCATTGTCTGGCAATGTCTTCATTACTGTTACGGGAAACAAGCATGTTATCAGAACAGAACACATTGAGAAAATGCAGGATGGTGCAATACTTGCAAATGCAGGCCACTTTGACGTTGAAATAGACGTGGATGGCCTTGAAAGGAAAGCAAAAAGCAAGAAGAGGGTCAGATGGCAGCTTGATGAATATGTTTTGCCCAATGGCAGGAAGGTTTACCTGTGCGCTGAAGGCAGGCTTGTTAACCTGGCTGCAGCAGAAGGCCATCCATCAGAAGTAATGGACCTGAGCTTTTGTGGCCAAGCGCTTGCATTGGAATACGGAATAAAGAACAGGGGAAAGCTCGGGCCAAGGGTTCATGCCCTGCCGGAAGAAATTGACAGGGAAATAGCGGAATTGAAGTTGAAGGCAATGGGAATAAAGAAAGATGAATTAACAGCAGAGCAGAAAAACTACTTGGCAAGCTGGAAAGAGGGAACATAACAGGTTCCAACAAAACATTATTATTTGTCCTGGTTCAACAAGCAATGTAGAAATTGAAACAGGGGGGAACGTTCCAACAAAACATTATTATTTGTCCTGGTTCCCTATTTTTACGATGGGAAAACCTAAAAGAAGGGATAAAAGGAAAAAAGCAAAGCCAATGTCTGGAAAGGCTGGCCCAAAAATGGGATTAGCCTGGACAAGGCTTTGGGCGAAAAGCCAAGGGGGCCATCCAAATTATGGGTTGGACAACCCTTCACTGGCCTTTGCGAGAAGAGCAGTTGGAATGGCTTTAAGTGCTTCAAAAAACAAAAGGCTTGTTGACATTGGCGCAGGCAGAGGAGAAATCACTTCACCTATTTTGAGAGTAGGTGGCCATGTCACCTTGGTTGACCCTGCTAAGGTTTCTGCGCTTAGCCAGAAAATGCCATTCGAAAGAATAACGGCATATGCAGAAAAGTTGCCCAGAGAATGGACTGGAAAGTTTGGCACCGCCCTCCTGGCCTACAGCCTAAGTTATGCAAGAAAAAACAAGCGACAGGCACTTGCCGAAGTCAGGCGGGTTTTGGATGATAATGGCAGGCTCATTGCCCTGATTCATCACCCAAAATCAATTTATTTGAGGGACTCAAAACTTGGCGAACAGGTTGGTAAAGCTACCCTTCGCCTTTTAGAGGGTGTCAGGAGAAAGAGAATTAAGACGTACAAGGCTGCTGTTAAAGAACTGGGAAAAATTGCTGAAATGACTGGTGCCTCCCAAACCAACATCGAGCTTGTAAACAGGTTCCTACACAGCTACTTCGAGGGCAAAAAGAGCGATATGAAAGCAGGCATAAGGGCAAAATTTTGGGACCAAAAAATAAAAGAAAACATTGAAAGGGTAAAAATCCAGGAGGCTTCCTTTGGGCCATTGCACGAACCAGGAAACCTCTTCCCAAACAAGGGAGCTGTGAGGGGATTTTTTGAAAACAATGGTTTCAGAGTAAGGTTTTTGAGGGAGCTTAAAAAGGGTGATGACATTTACTGCTATGCTGTTTATGCCCAAAAAAAAGGCGGCAAATAGGTTGGCTATTTTATTGCCTCCCACATTACCTGTTCTTTTGGCTTTATCAGAATGCCACTATCCGTTATTTCAAATGGGTGCAGTGTCGCACTGTGCCCTGTTCCCCTCATCTTTCTCACAAAAATGCTTCTGTTTGGCGGAACAAAGTAGAGTGCAATTACACCGTCTGCCACAAATTCTTCTACACCGTAGGCACTGAACTGCGTTTTGTCTCCCCTGGTTTCAGAGGTAAAGAGCGTTGTGCAGTTAAGGTCCTTCAATTGGTCCAAAAAATCAAACAGCTTTGGCCTGAACTCAACTTTTTCCATCCAAACAGCCAAGGCAGTTGTTGAATCAATAACCAAGCGCTTTGCATTCATTTCCCTTACTTTTTCTGCAATCATTTCAAGTTCCCTGCTTATCTTATCGTTTTCCTGCATTGAGTGAATCTCCCAGCTGAAGCTCTGCATGTCCCAGGCAATTGATTTGGCATTGCTTTCAACACTAACAAAAATGCCTGGCTCCTTGAATTGCCTTGCTCCCTCATAAATGTACTGCATGCTCAGAATGGTTTTTCCAGTGCCGTTGCCGCCGGAAACAAGGACACTGCTTCCTTTGGGCAGGCCACCCTGCAGCAGTTGGTCCAAGCCAGTTATGCCGGTTTTTACCCGCTCCATATAAACCAAAATTATATAGTTTATTGTTATTAAAAATAGTTTTCCTGGAAAAAACATGCCAAAGCCTTAAATAGGGTAAGCAATCTATTTTTTTCTATGATGTTATGAAAACCCCTCCATCTATAAATTAGAAACACATAATACAGATGGAGGTGGTTTGATGGTCCAATACGTTGGTATGGATCTCCACAAAGAGTTTGTGTATATAAGTGTTTTAAACAATAAAGGTGAGAAAATTCAGGAAAAGAAAATAGACAACAGACGAGAAGCCCTAGAGAGCTTCTTGAATGCCCTTAGGCCTAAAACATAGGCAAAGTCCAAAAGGAGGACAAAATGAACGATAAAGATATAAAGGGGTTTTCATAGATGGAAAAAGAACAATTGCCAACAGGGGAAGGGCAGCAATTCGCTGAAGGGCAGCCACCGGCAGAAACAACGCCGGAAAAGGTTGATTTAATTGACCTAATAGAGCAGCCTGCCTGGAAAACAATTCTGATTGACTTGGTTAAATCAGAGAAAATGAACCCCTGGGATATTGTCATAGTGGATTTGGCAAACAAGTACTGGGAAAAAATCCAGGGAATGCAAAAAGCAGACTTGAGGATTCCTGCAAATGCAATCCTTGCCTCAGCAATATTGCTCAAATTAAAGGCCAGGACTATCAAACTGAGCAGTGTTGAAGAGGAAGAAGAGGAAACAAAGGAAATAAGCCAGGAAGAATTGGCAATGATTGAGGAAAGCCTGCCGGAGCTGAAAGGCCAAAGGCAGTTCAGAGAAGGAAAAATCTCATTGGATGAATTGGTTCTATCAATTGAAAAAATTTTAGAAAAAACAAAGCACAAGCAGTCAATTCTCAGGCAGAAGGAGATACCGGAATTCAACTTCTTTCTGGAAGAGGAAAACATTGAACAGAAGATAGAGGCTGTCTACAACAAGATAAAGGAAAGGGCTGACAGCCAAAACCTTGTTGCATTCACCGCACTGCTTGATGAGAAAACGCCTCTTGCAATGGTGAACTGCTTCATTCCACTGCTCTTTCTAGTAAACCGGGGAAAGGTCAATGCCTGGCAGGATACATGGTTTGGAGAAATATTCATTAGCATACTGAAATAGCTGTTTAAACTCTTGCTGCCATATCCTGTTAGAATAGGCAATGAAACGGCACTAAGACATTAAAGAATTGATTAAGCAGGTTGAGGAAAGCAACAGCAGAATATAAATGATGCAGCTAAGAATCAGGAATTAAGCGGCAGACCCTGTGTTTTCTTTCAAATATAATCCCATTAGAAAACAATTATCCGCCTTTGAGAATAAGGAAAAGCCAGCGAGATTCTTACATAAAATGCCTTGAAGATTTTCACAGGGGCTACACTGCCAACCTTGAAAGATTTTTTTGGACAAATACAAAAAACTTACAGAAATTTCAGGGTGTCGAATACTTTTAAACTTAATGCCTTAAATTGTGCTTCAAATGCAGAGATATTGGGCAGCCTTA
>JAFCFG010000055.1 GCA_017608725.1 Candidatus Iainarchaeum sp. | reverse complement strand
TAGCTGCCGTCTTTTGCTACCGCAGAGGAAACCTCCCATGTTCCCCCCGTTACTGTCCATGTTGTGGGAGCACCATCAGAATAAGAGCCATCCTCAAAACTATCGTAAAGAATCTCTGCAAACGCACTCTGCAAGCTAACTAAAAACAGCGCTCCAATTATAATTAACCAAACTTTGCGATTTTTGAGCATTTTGGACATCACCCATATTTTTTAACAACTGCAGTTTGAGGTAAAGGTATTATTAGGTTTGCAGGCGCGGTTTTGGATTTTGGAAAAACAATAGGAACAGCTGTTGTTTTTGGCACATAATATTCAGGCCATTTCTTGTCTGCTTTCATTCTTTCACCGATGGGAAAAGTGAATATAAAGGCGGGTGTTGCCCGCCTTTCCAAACTTTCAAGCCCCTACAATGGGCTTGAGCATTTACCTGCGCCTGCGCTTTCTTCTTTTGCTCCTTCTTTTTCTTCTTCTTGCCAAGCGTTTCACCTCTTCTGAGTGGTTGAACATCAATCAAACAATCGTTCAGGTTCTGGGCTCATTATTGGCATTAACAGGATAACAAACACTACCAATAGCGGAGCAAAGGCAAGCAGAGTAACAATCAAATCAGAGTATGCGATGTTGTTCTCTGCATTTGTGATGTATGGATAAACAATATCGTTGTATATCGGTGTCCATATCTGAAGCCAGACTCCAAAGGCTATAAGTCCCGCAAGTATAGCCCACATCACTACGAGCGAGCGCATCTTATCACCTTGTTCTGAATTTTACCCACCTTCTAATTTTGCGGTTGAATATCCACACGAACGTCTTTCCTTTAAGCTTCTTGGGTTTTCTTCTCGAAACTGACAAAATCTTCCACAGCTTCGCCATCAAAACCACCCCAAGCTCTTCTTTTTTCTTCTTGCGAGCCAGCCTTTCACGGTAATCCCTTTAAGCTCGCCAAGCGAATCAATTCTGAATGTGTTCTTTTCAACAAACACATTCTTTGTGCCTTTTTTCTGCCTGAATTTGAACAGATTAAACGGCCTGAACGAAATCAAAGGCTTTTCAACCTTTTTGCGTGCTTTCTTAATCTTGAATGTTGCAGAAACTGTTTCATCAACCACAGTTGCGCCTAAGCGCAAAGCATCTTGCTTAGGCAAAGGCTTCTTTGAAACCTTAACAAACCTGCCTTTTTCTTTGGCGTAAACATGATAGCCAAACTCTTTTTTGCGAGCAACTGGCGGCAGTTTGGCGCTTTTTCTTTTAGGCCAAATTCTGATTTTTGGCTGTATTTCTGTAATAGGAGGCACAGTTATTGGCCTAACTAAAGAACCTGTTCTGGTTTTTTGCAGTTGGGTTGCAATAGGAATTTCTGCTTGTGTGACTTTTGGAAGTGTAGCTGTTTTCTCTCCAGTAGTTTCGCCTGTAACTGCTGTCTCAATTTGAGTTAATTTCGGCTTTGTTATTTCCATCTCTTTAGTCAGCGTTTTTGTTTTAGCCTTGATTTCAGTTTTCAAAGCTTTTGCCTGTTTGGTCAAGGTTGCACTCTTAAAAGTAGTTCTCACAGTTGGTTTTGTTATTATCTTTTCTATAGGTTTTATTATAGAGAGCGGCGCTGATCTGGTTTGCACATCGGGCAAAAAGTCTGCCTTAATAATTGGCCTCAGTCTAACTTGTGTTTTTCTTGCAGTTTTAGAAACAGCTGCTGCTGTTCCACCAACAGCGCCAACTATTGAAATTTTGCTCATTCTGCTCAAGAATTCGCCAGCAGCTTTCCAAGCAAATTGCTTTTGGGTAGCAACTGTAGCTTTTGCAAGCTTTCCAGCAGTTTTGCCAAGCTGAACAAACTTTGTTGCTCTGCCAGCAGAAATAAGGCCTGTTTTAGGAACCTGTGGAATAGGCTTTTCCACTTCCATAATGGCAATGCTTTTCAAAGGAGCTCTATATTGCACTTTTCCTTTACCTAGTAAGCTTTTTCCAAGCTTTTCAACCCAGCCTTTTGCAACCACGCCGACTTTTTGAATCTTTGTTGCACCTGTTTCGGTTAGCTTTGCTTTGCCTATTTTTGCAACGTATTTTGTAAAGCCCCTGCCAAACTGCTTGCCCTTTAACAATCTGCTGGATTTTTCGCTTATAACATAACCGTAGCTTTCCCCTATTTCCACACTGCCTTGTGGAAGCTTTGTGAATTCTGTTGCTTTCTGAATTGTTACGCTTTTAGCTTTTTTGCCAAGAATCTTGCCTGAGATTTTTGTGGATGTCAGCCTGCCTTTTGGCAGTTTGCTGATTTTTTTCAGCTCAGTTGCAATTTTATACTCGGTAAATGGAACTGGCTTTTGTGGATATTTGCCAACTTCAGCAATAAAATCTGTGTCTGTAATCGCAAATCGTTTTTCTTCGAGAGGAAGCTTGACTTTCGCTTCGCCTTTTTTTGCTGCAATTGCATAGGTTGTTTTTCCTTTTTTCCTGCCAAGCTCCAGCGCTTTGTATTTAGCAGCAACCTCAAACTCTGTGGGCTTTAGCAGGCGGGAAGAGAGAAACTTGGCACTACCGACAGCTGTTGCAATGCCCGTGCCTAAACCAGCCGCAAGTGCGAGCTCTGGCGAACCAGTTTCCACATAAGTTACATCGCTTGCGGCAGTGCCAGCTAAAGAACCAGCAGCTGCAGATGCAGCTCCAATTGTTACGCCAGAAAGCCCGCCTGTGAGCCCAAACACACCCCCCACAGCTGCGCCTTCAAGCGCAACCATGCCCCACTCTTGCGGTGATTTTTGAACCTGCAAAGCTCTGATCTCTTTCTCAATTTTTTCTTTTGCTTTCTTTTCCTGCTTTGTGTATTTTTTACTTGGTGCTAACTCAAGTTTTATTGCTTTGCCTTCTTCTGGCAAGCCAACAGGCTTGAACGTTACTGAAGGTTTGCCTAAACCTTCCAGAATTTGCTGTTTTTCTTCGATTTTGAGTTCTCTTTCGGCTTCTGGCAACTTGAAAAAAGAAACCACAGGTTGCCAAGCTTTTTGCACAATTCCTGCGGGACCGGGAACAGGTTCAAAAAACTCGGAATATTTCTGTTGCATTCGCAAGCTTGCTCGCTGTTCTTCAGTTGCTGGCGCAAGGTATGTTTCGCCAAGCTTTGGTTTGTATTCGGCTGCGGCCTTGTAAGCAAGCTTTTTTTCTGGCGTTAGCGGCTCGAAATAAAGGGCTTCGCTCTCAAAACTTGGATAAGAAAAAGCAAGTGCAGGCGCAAGAGAAAGCTCTGAAACTTTCTGCAGAGCTCTTTCTCTAATCTGCTCTCGCTGAGCTTCTGGCGTTTTGCCAGATTTAAAAGCTATTTTTGCCAGTGGCGACTGCTTTTCAACAAATTCAACCAGCGGCGATTTTTTCTGCACTTTCGTTTGTTTTTCTTTCTGCTGTGTTTTGCCACTTTGCTCCCAAGCAAGCCTTTTGAGATTAGCATAACTTAAATCTTCAGGTTTGGAAATTTGCACTTCAACAACTTTGCTTTGGGCTTTGCCCTGTGAAAATTCAACCATTTTTTGAGAAGCCGAAGGATACTTCACAGCTACTTTTTCTTTTTCGAGCAATTCTTTGGAAAGCTGTTTTATTTTATACTCTTCGCTACCAACAAACTTTTTTGATTTACCCTCTTCAACAACCACAAAATCAGGATGTTTTTCAACGAATTCTTTTGCCTGTTTTTCTGCCTGCTTTTCTCTTATGCGCTGCACTGTTTGCTGTGGCCTTTCTGCAACTTCCTTCTGGATTTTTCGCTGCAATTTTCTTATCATATACTCTGGTGAGCTCCATCCTTTTTCAATGCGCTCTATATATGACTTCGCTGTGTGTTCTGGTATCTTGCCAGAAGAAGCTGCTTCTTGAATTCGTTCTATCGCTTCGCTTTTTGTTACCATTATTTAAAATATGTGCGTCAGCGTAACGATACATTTCGGTTTGCTATTTGCGAGCCTTTCTACACTCTAAAAAGCCAACAGAAACCTTGTATTCATCAGAATCAGGAGAATTAGTTTCAAAATAACAATTCCAACTTCCAACAATTGAACTCTTTATAGGTTTTTCAGTAACAGAAGAACAAGTAAGTTTTGTTTCCAACTTGCTTATTTCAGGCCACACACTGTAGGTCATATTGCTTCTTGCAAGTGGACCTTTTAGCCCAAAAGCTTCAACTGTTACTGCAATCAATTTGCAATCGCCTATTTTGGATTCTTCTAGATCTATAGGAAAAAGCAAACAATTAGTAAGATAGCCCTTAGTAGCACTTTTTTCTTCAGCATAAATGTTCTTATCATTGCAAGAGATCACAACTTTTGCGCTTTTCAGACTTTGCGAGGAAGAATCGACCTTTATTTCTAAGTAATATTTTCCCAATTCGTTAAAGGTGAGTTTGCCTGTAGCTGGATTAAAGCTTATATGGCTAATTTCATAGCTAGGACTATTGTGGATAATTCTGTTTACATCCTTGTAAAAAACTTTACAGCGGACTCCAATTTCGGATTTTGCAGACAAAGCTTCTTTTATTTCAACAACCGTGTTTTCAGTGGCTTGTATTTCTTCATTTTTCATCTTTAACAAAACAGTGCCAGCTTTTGGCTTATAAATCGCCTTTTCGCAAAACTCTAAATGTTTTTCGAAACAGCTTTTATCGCTACCACAATCATCCACAACTGGGTTGATATTGTGAACAAAGGAAACTGCTTTTTCTTCAAGCTTTAGGTTGTAGTAGTGATTCATCGCATAGACAAGGAAAAGCGCTATAACAATAGTCAAAATAGTTCCTTTATGTTCAGAAAGCCATTCTTTCATCAAGCCCAACCTCCTGCGTTATTTTGAATGTTATTTCTTATTAATATTTTTTTCGTTTTGTTTCTGGAAAAGCAAACAAATTGTGCATTGTTGCATCAACCTGCTCTTTGTCTGGCACATAGTAAATTTGCGTGCTTTTGATGTCTTGATGCCTCAAAAGATGCTTTGCAATTTCAATCGGAACGCCGCGCTTCGCTAAATACTTGCCAAAAGCATGCCTCAAGCTGTGTGTTGTGTAAAGATAAAGCTTGTGTTCAACTATTCGAACTTTGCCATTTTTAAGCTTGAAAAAGTGATTATAATCGTGCAAAATTTTTTGAATCTTGCTTTCGGAAAAGCCCAGATTCTTTTTTATTTCTTTTATTGGCTGCGGTTTTTCTCCTTTGAGGAACTCGTAAAGCTTCAAAGCCGCTGGCTCTGAAATAATCTCTCTGTAACCATAGATTTGATCAAGGCCAGCTCGCTTGCAAATTCTGCGAAAAACATTGCGAGCATGGGCTGTAGTTACGTGCTTTGTGTGGCAGTTTCTCTGCACAGAAAAGAAAATGTAATTGTCGTGTTCTTTTATTTCTTTTTCATAAATAGTGGTATAATCAAGAAGCAATGTTTCGAGCTTTTCGTGCATTGCCATAAAAACATCGGTTTCGTAATGCACTTGCTTTTCTGTGTGAATTCGGATTTGTTTATTCACAAAATCAATGTCTTCAAGCTTGATTTTTACCACTTCACCAATACGCAAGCCCAAAAATGCTTGCGTTAAAAACAGCACTTTATAGCGCCACTCTTCTGGCTTAAAAGCGCTGAAAAAAGCATCAATCTCTGGCAAGTCCATCGTCTTTGCTCCAAATAGCCCATACTTCGGCTGTCTTCTTCTTGCATACTTGAGTTTTCGCACCTTGCTAATTGCCTTACTAATTTGCTTGAGCTTGTTTTTTGGAAGCTGCCATAAAATCTCTTTATCTTGAACCAGTTCAGAAAGCAACTTTGCCTTTTGGTCAATAGGCAAAGCATTCAGCTCCAACCCAACCACCTGCAAATTAATAGCCTGCAACATCTTTAAAACCAAAAAAGAGTTATTTTCCACTAAACTTTCTGGTTTAGTGGAACTTTACTATCAAAAAGGTAAAATACTGCTTTGAGCACAATATAAGCAAGAGTTAACTGTGTATCGTGAGTGTGTTATATGTATGTAAGCTGTATGAATATATTTAAAAAGTTTTTGGTTCTATTACATAGCGGTGTTTCAATGGCCAAGCAAATTTCCATGAGAATGCCAACTGCTATTTTGAAAGAACTTAAAACATTGAAAGCAGTACCTCAAGAACCTTATTGGCACGTAATTCAGCGTTTAATCGAATTTTATAAAAAACACAAAAAGGGGGCTAAGAGATGAGTGGCGGGAGTTTGAATCAGGGGCAAAAAAAGATAGTAGCCCCGGAGAGATTCGAACTCCAGAGTGCGGTTTTTGAGGCAAAAACCGAATTTTGGAAAAAGCTTGGATTTAGCGAGTTTGATCAGCAAGTTTTGCGATTAGGTGCTTATTCTTCGGATTTTTTCACCTCACCGAACAGGGCTTTGGTGAGGAAGGGGGGTGGTTTCTTATGCTAATTTTCTCAATCGCCGCACTCGCTGGCGAAAGGGGCTGCAGTCCAAGCCCGGCTTCCTGCTCGAATTTTCACTGTGCTTGCACAGCTGCAGCCCCCGCCAGCTCCAAACAACCACTTGCTTTTAAAAAGGCAGCGGTAGAAGAGGAAATGCAGGGTTGGTGTACCTTGAGGTGCACTAAGTTAGCAATTCACCTCCCTTGTATGACCTCTGTCGGTACTACTCCAGTTGAGGGAGTGGCGGTAAGACGAGC
>JAFCFG010000054.1 GCA_017608725.1 Candidatus Iainarchaeum sp. | reverse complement strand
TAGAAGACAGGTACTATGGTTTAATAGACTGGCTTGACAACAGGGGCCTTTCGCTTTACCCAATTGTTGACGCTCTTGAAAAAAGGAACATTCCATCATTTCCGGTAATGCTTATTCTCCTGATTCTCATTATTGTTGGGCTTTTCCTTCTGCTAACAGCATTTCTTGCTCCGCAGACAGCCATTACATTTATTGTAACAGACGCAGACAGCGGCCTGGCACTGGAGGGAGTAGATGTAACGGTTACTGATGCAGCAGGCATAGAGCATGTTGTGTCAACGGATGCCGAGGGAAAGGCAGTGTTTGCCCTAGGGCCGGGGGAGATAAATGTTAGGGTTGAAAAAAGCGATTACCAAGTTTATGAGGCAACATTAACCGTTGAACAATCAACTGAGGAAAGCATTAGATTGCAGCCTGTTGCCCCGATGATAACAAAAACCATTCAGCTAATGAAGGCAGGCACAAACGAACTGATTACAGACCCGGTGACATTGGAATTTGGTTGTAGCAACCCTGAGGCAAGCGATTTCAGCAGAAGGGATGAAAGCGTTAACGGAGAAATTCAACTGCAGGTGCCAGGCAACTGCGGTTCACTGGTTGTAAACCCAGTAGCAGGCTATACTGCTATTAACGGTGTACTGGATATAGATGATTCTGCACCCCAACTGTTTTTGCAGGCAGTAGCAACTGAAACCGGAACCATAAATGTGAACGTAAAGGATGAAGCAGGCAATGCTGTTGGAGGTGTTACAGTAAAGCTTTACACAGAGGACATGATATCCGCCGGAACTGCTTACAGCACTGCAGCAGGTACGGCATTGTTTGAGAACATTGCAACAGGCACATACTATGTTGTTGCGTACGACAGCCAGGGGAGATATGCTGACTATGATGGAAGCCAGCTGGATACACCTGATTTAAAGGAGCTGGTGAAAGACGATACTATTGCATTTGATGTAACGCTGCTTGAGGCAAGAATTGGACAGATAAGGGTCCTGGTAAAGGACAGCGAAACCAAGGAAGCAATTGAAAACGCAGCAGTTCATTTGAAGAAGGATTATGCAGTTCTTGACACGATTTACACTGATGGCCAGGGAATTGCAGAATTTGGCGTAACGGAAAACGTTGAATATGATTTGGAGGTTGATGCACCTGGCTACATTATTGCAACTGTTTCAGACGTTAAAGGCGGAGATGCATTTAATGAAATTTATTTGATTGCTGCAACAGCTGACAACAGCCAAACCCTTGTTGTAGAGGTTGTTGATTCAAGGCAGGACCCAATTGACAATGTAAGGCTTGTTTTGCACAGGCCGGATGGAACCATTTATGCAAACGACAAGGTAACAGGCAGTGATGGCCAAGCAGAATTTACCCATCTGCCATTGGAAACATACTATGTTTATGCTGCAAAAAAGGGCTTTGAGGGCAGGACAAGCGACCTGATTACAATAGCTCCAAGGACGGGGAACAAGGTCACTGTTGTTCTGCCAATTGGTTGGGGAGACATCGAATTAAATGTCCTAAGTGATGAAAGACAGCCAGTGCAGGGGGCAATAGTTGAGGCGATAAACTCTGTAACAGGGGATAAGGAAAAAGAGGGGATAACAGGTGTGGATGGAAAATATACTATAAATGTAAGGGCTGACAAGAAGATTTACTTCAGGATAGATGCAGCAGATTTCCTGCCATACTACAGCATTGCTGTAATGCCAGACCCAAACAGCACTGTTCCAATGAACGTTGTTCTGGCAAAGGACCCAGGCAAACTAAAAGTTGAATTGCTTGGCCTCTATCAGGGGGAGGAACAGACACCGGAAGGCCTAGAGCTCGGCCCGGGGGAAAAGTACACTGCAAAACTGCTGCTTCTTGTTGCGAAAGGCGACCAGTTTGATGAGGCAGGCATCCATTTTAGAACAGGTGAAGCAATAGCTGGCCAGACTAACATAATGGAAGAGGACGCGCTGTATATCAAGGGGGTTTCAGGCTCAACAGCAAACGTTCTTAGGGGAACAAGCTATACCCCGCCAATTGGATATGCAATTGATTCAGGGCACTTGACAACGGGGGACAGCAAATGGGTTAATGTTCTGTGGAGAAATGTTTCAGCAGGAGCATACGCTGTTGAGGCAGAGGTCCAAGTAAAGGAAAGCGCTACAATAGGGCAGCTGCTGCCAATCCAGATAAGGGGCTGGGGCAAGAAGGGAACCTATGTAAGATACCCAGACGACAAGGATTTGGCAGGGGCAGAAAGCACCCAGGAAAAGCAGGCACTGTATGCAAACGCGCATTTAATCAATGCATCTGCTGGCCCAACAAATTTGTGCAACGATGCTTTCTGCAAGAGCTTCATAATTGAGGACATTGTGAAGAGCCTAAAGCTGAATGTTGTGCAGGAATACGATGCAGCCATTGGAAGCAATTACAGGCTGTTCTTTACGATTAGCAGTGTAAACGAGCAGGCATTTACAAACAGCGAAATAGAATTTGGAAGCGAAAGCGATGGTCTGCGCTTTGCCGGATACAGCATTACTGATGCCTCTGGCAGGAAAAGCACCGGAGATGTAGATGGCTATAACCTTTCAACGCCGGTTGGAAACTTGCAGAAGGGGAGTGTTGTAAGCGGCTCAATTGAATTTAACACTGAAAAAGAGGGCAACAATGTTTTAACAGTGGTTATAAAGTCAAACAGCCAGCCTGTTTTGCGGGAAACAATCAATGTAAGGGTAGCTGCAGCAGAGGAACTGCACATTGACCTGATTCCAAAGGAGATAATTCCGTTAATTGACAACCAGCTTCTTATTAGGGTGAGAGACAGCAGCAGTGAACCAGTAAGCAATGCCCTTGTAAGCATTTACCTGGATGAAGAGCTGGCATACACCACTGAGAGCGATGGCCAGGGCATAGTGGAATTCAGGTTAGAGTCACCTGGCACTGGCTCAAAGCTGTTGATAAAGGCAGAAAAAACAGGCTACAGAAGAGCAGAGCTGGAAACAGAGATTGACCAGGAAATTTTGAGGGTTACACCGCCGAAAATCAGCGAAAAGCTTGACCCACTGCTCTGGGAAACAGAGAGGGAACTGCTTTTGAGCAATCAAACAATTAGCGAATTAACCATAACAAAGCTGGGCTTTGCTGGCTTTGACCCAGAACTGGTGGACTTCAGGTGGATTGATGACTATCTTGGGGCGAAGCTTGGGCCAGACTCGGACCTCAACATATTTTTGGAGATTGCATTAACAGAGAAGGGAGCACTTGCTGAAAGGCCGGTTAAGATGGAGGGAGACCTTGCAATAAGCGTGAAAAGTGATAAAACAGATGCTGCCTTTGTACAAAACATCCCAATAACTGTGAGAATTGGCTTAGGGGGGGAAGTGGATGAATTAGGTTGCCTGAATATTGAACCAGTTAAATGGGAGATAATAACTGATAGCAGCGAAAACAGAGGCCGGGAATTTGTTTTGTCAAACAAATGCAAAGTTGAGGGAAAGGGTGTTGCACTAAGCAACCTGCAGGCAAGGGTCATATCGGACAATGAAAACGAATTAGGAAAGTTTGTTTTAAGCAGCGAAGAACTGGCTGAAGCGAATGAAATAACGCTAAGCGAAAGCTTTGCCGAATTTGCTCCAGTGCTGCCAAGAGAATTTGAGGGAAACATAAAGATACACTTCTTCCCAAAAACAGGAATAGAATCAGCCAAGGCCAAACCAACCATTGAATTCAAGGCAATCAACGTAGCAGAGTCAGGCAACGAGGATATTGAACTAAGGCTGCCAGCAGAAGTGCACATAAGCAATTTGAGTGAGTGTTTAAGCGTTGAAGCAGACCGGCCAATAATGGTTGAAACAGTTCCATTCAACATAGGCTATGGGCTGTACGGCCGGGGAACAGGGTATGGCTACAACCCATACATGAACACAGGGTATGGGGGCTATGCAAGCAGGTACGGCGGATACAACTATGGCAGCACAATGTACGGCCAATACGGCGGAACATATGGCGGCTATGGAAGCACATTCCCTAATCCACAATTTGGCATGCCGTACTACAGCAGATACTACGATAATGAGCTGAACGAGAGCTGGAGGTATGGCTTTGGTGAAAACAACTTTGTTGTGAAAAACAACTGTGAGGATGCTGTTGAAGTTGATTTGGATGTCCCCCCAAGAATCAGGGCAGATGAAGAAAAATTCCTGCTTAATCCAGGAACTGACAAAACTGTAAAGATTGAAGCAGGGTACAGGATGGGCAAATACACAATAGACGTTACAGCAAAGCTGAAGGGAAGCGATGGCAAGCCAGCAAAAGTTGACTCAGTGGATGTAATAGTAAGGAGACCTGGGGAAATAGATGAGGAATGCATCCAATTAAGCACTGACAGGATAAGCCTGAACAACTTTATTGGAAAGCCAGTGCCGGCAGAGATATACAACTACTGCTATGATGTTGGGGTAAGGCTGCCAAAAGCAGGCAGGATAATAGACTTTACATGCCAGATTCCTGGCCAGCCGGTAAACACGTTTAGATTTGCAGGAAGCAATGAAGAAAAAGGGGAAATAATTGAACTGCAACAATATATCGACCCATTCACACAGCCCCAGGGCTATATCAGCCAGCAGCCGTTGGGCAGCACTGTAAACCCGTTGTCAGGGCAACCATATGCTGCAAACGAATTCAGGTTGCCACAAGGCCCATTGGGGCCTGGCTATTACAGCAGCCAGCAGGGCCTGGCAGCACAGGGATACCAGTATCCTTTAAACCAATACCCGTATGGCAGCAGCGGATGGGGTTATGCTCAAGCATATGGTTATGGCGGAAACTGCCCGCTGATTGAGAGTGTTTACTTCGTTGACGAACGCACGTCGGCCCTGAACGAAGAAACAGGCAGAACACTGCAAACAGTTGAGTTTGAGGTAGTACCAAGAATTGAGTACAGAAAGCAGCTGTGCCAATACATTTCAAGAATGCCGTTTGAAACAATCTATGGGTTGAGAGCAAGCATAAGCGGAGCTTATTACAGAGCAAACGTTAGGGCAGCAGCAAACGTTTACTATTACAACCCATTCGGAGGCCAGGACATAGAATACTTCAGGGTCATTCTGGAGGACTCTTGGGGTTATGGGGAAACAATAGACGAGTGCATGAGGAACGCGGCTATTGGCGGCATTCCGCAGGATTTGCTTGACAAATGCCAGAACAAAGGAGTTCCTGGTCTGGAGGACCCGAATGCGTGCATTAACCCAACTGCCCTTGACTTGGTTTCCTACTTCAGCGGAAACAAGGGATTCATTCCGCAAAAGGATTTCAAGGGGAACACATACAAGTACACGCCGGACAATGACATATTGAAGATACCGCCGTGCGGCGGCCAGGATAGCATTGAAAGCGTGGAAAGCTCGTACACCGACCCAGCGAGCAATGTTACATTGTACTTTAAGACCGTGCCAAACAACTGCCCGGCCCCTGTTAGGCAAGGCAACTGGAAGATAGAGGTTACAGTTGACAGAAGCGCGATGCAGAACGTGCAATGTGCAAAGATTGACACTACTATAGATGCAACACTTATCAGGCCAGGCCATTGGTCTGGTTCAAAGAAAGTTAGGCTGCCGGTAAAGGTCTGGGTTTTGAACGAAGGAGTGGATGAGAGAGATGTTGACCCAAACACATGCAGCGAAGAAATACCGATTGACAGGCCAAGGCCTGCAAAGACATGCAAGGACCTTGGAGGGGAAACAAGCGGTGCATTCCGCAAATACGGCTTTGACAGATTGTTGTTTGATTGGTCATGGGATGCAGTGGAAAAGTTTGCGTGCGACGACAAGGGGGGCAAGTTCTGCGATGCAGTGCAGTTCAGCATTGAGCTGAACAAGAAGGGAAAGGATATTGACCTGTTTGTTGAAGACAACCAGGGTAAGTGGAATGCAGCAAACAAGGCCAATGTAAAAACAGTGTTGGGTGTAAATGACACTGAATTGAAGGAGTATATGACCACAAGGGAACTGGAGAGGTGGGTGTACAAACAAGTGATGGTTGAGGACAAGTTTAACGAATATGCAGGGGGCGCCTACTCCGGGAAAAACCTGGTGTTCTTCCTTAACAGGGATGAAAAGATTCTGCAGGACAACGAGTTTTCATTTGATAAAGAGGTTAGTGAAAAGGCTGCTGGAATCAAAACCCTGGCTGAGAACAAGAACTGGCCCCTGGTTGTTGAAAAGACAGGGGAACTGCTTGCAAAGGGAATTGACATAAAGGAATCAATTGTTGCAGAGGTAGAGAGATGGGAAGGAATTACAGACAGCGAAAAGGCCATTTTGAAGGGCTTTGGCTTGGAGGACGATGAGCCTGCTTTCACTTTCAACGAATTCAAGAAATTCCACAATGCAATAAATGCCGCATTGGACAAGATTGGAACAACAGAAAATAGCTGTGTGGATGCAACTGGGCAAGAAGCAGCAACAAAGGAAGAGGCCTATGTTTGTGATGTAACATTCCCAGAAATAATTGAAGAGAGTGTAACCAATAGGTCTGAGGCCATAGTTTCAGCAGATTTCCTCAAAAAGCTTTATGAAAACATTTCATTCAAGGTTGGGTTGTTGCACGAACCAGAACTGGGAGAGAAGGAAAAGGAATACCTCAGGGAAAAGGGAATGTTGATTGACTTGGAGCTGCCACAAGATTATGGCAGCTTTAACG
>JAFCFG010000053.1 GCA_017608725.1 Candidatus Iainarchaeum sp. | reverse complement strand
AATAGAAAGAAAAAACTCATTAATAAACCATTCGGGAGAGCACATTTCCGGTGAAGAAAAAAAGGCAATATTTTTACTATCATCGCCATACGATAGAATAGGCAATGATGAGGTTAACGCCTGCTGATAAGGAGGCATGGCTGTTTAACAAAGCTGTCAGCGCTTGAACCGCATGAACTGGGCAAGCAGTGCCTCCAGCTGGATTCTTTCGTTTGCCCCTTCAACCATCCTGAAGTTGTATTCTCCGATAACATCAACCAGTGCTATCTTGGTTTTGCTCTCAATTTCTTTCTCTTCAGCTGCCATCACTTCCCTGTAAAGCTGCAGCACCACGTCTTCGCCTGACATGCCATGCTCGTACAGCAGTGTATCAAGCAGGTTTCTTGCTTCGAGGAAATTTCCTTTCAAAGCAAGCTGGATCATTTCCTTTATCTCAGCTGGCTTTGCCCTGCTGCTTACGTTGAAAACTGTGTCCTCTGTTACTTTGCTGCCCAAAGCAGCGCTTGCCTGCAGGACATTTATTGCCTTTCTCATGTCCCCCATGCTGACATAGATAACTGCATCCAATGCTTTTTGGTCAAATTGCACTTTTTCCTGCTTGGCTATGTCCTGCAGCCTTTGCTGCATCTGCTTTCCTGTCAGGGGCCTGAACCTGAACACAACGCACCTTGATTGGATTGGTTCAATTATTCTGCTGCTGTAATTGCAACTTAAAATAAACCTGCAAGTCCGCGTGTATTTTTCCATTGTCCTCCTCAATGCCTGTTGTGCATCTGGTGTTAGTGCATCTGATTCGTCCAGAAAAATTATTTTGAAGTCTCCGCCAAATGCCAGGGTTCTTGCAAAGTCCTTGATTGTTTTTCTGACAACATCAATGCCTCTTTCATTCGAGGCGTTCAATTCAAGGAAATTCCTTTCAAATTGCTTGCCAAACAGCTCTTTTGCCAAAGCAACGGCTGCACTTGTTTTTCCAACCCCGGCTGAGCCTGAGAAGAGGAGGTTTGGTGTGTTGTGTTTGCTCACATAGCTCTGCAGCCTTTTCACTATCTCTGGTTGCCCAACCAGGTCTTCAAGTTTTGCTGGCCTGTATTTTTCAACCCAGGGTAACTCAATAGCCAATCATACCCACCTATACTGCCAGATTATTCTTCCCAAGAAACTTTTGAAAAAAGTTTCATCAAAAAATGGGGTGATGAATTATATTTTATATACCCCAAGAAAACTGTTTTAAACTTATTATCGCATTATTAACTAATTTAAAGCGGTTTTTATTGATTCAAAATGGCTGAGGGAAAAATAGTTGGGGAAAAAGCGGTTAAGGAAAAAAAGTTTTCAACCAACCAGAAGATTATTGTCGGTGCCTTGTTTATACTGTTCTTCATGCTGTTGGTTGCTATGAATGCAGCAAGGAGCAGTATTGCGTCAGTCCCTGTTCTAAACCTGTTTTTGACTGTTCCAAGCCCAATGCCCTTCCCGATTCCGGATATTTTGCCCAATGCAGCCAGCCCAATGTTTTTTGCCATGCCGATTGTAAGCTTTTTCTTTGTCTTTCTATTGGCCGACTGGATAAACAGCTACTTCAAAACAAGCCTTGCATTGCACCCTTTGTTTGTTTTACTGTACTTTTTCCTTGGTTTTGCGGCCTTTTTGGTAGCGTTGTTTTGGTACAATTCAAATTATGCCCTGCTTGGCAACCAAAAGCTGATAGTCTGCCTTTCTGACAACCTTGGCGGAGCTTTTGGGACATGCAGTGATTTGATTAATTCCATAATTGAGGCAGGCAAAATAAACGAGTATATTGTCGTTGACTACTGGCAAAAATTGCACGGCAATGCTTTCATGCTGTTCATTTGGGGCGGCACATTTGGCTGGATAACCAGGTATGCGGTTGAAAAGCTCAAATTGTAACAACTTTTAATTCTTGCCCAACAAACTTGTTCTATGCGTGCATTCATTGAGGGTTATGGCTGTTCTTTGAACAGGTCGGACACTGAGCAGGTAAGAGGCTTTCTCAAAGCAAACAGCTTTGAATTGGTTGAGAAACCAGAGAAAGCTGATGTTATTGTAACAAACACCTGCGCTGTCAAGGAGCAAACTGAATCAAAGATGCTGCGAAGAATAAGGCAGCTCAACGCAATTGCGGAAAAGAAAAAATCAACCTTGGTTGTTTTTGGCTGTTTGCCCAAAATAAACCCGGAAGCAATTTCCAAAATTTCCGGGAAAATAACCCAGATTGGCCCAAATCTGCAGGAGCTTTCATGCTTTCTTGGGTTGCATGCTCAAAGCTTCTCTCCAAAAATAGAGGAAGAGAAAAGCAACCAATTTATTTCGGTTATTCCAATTGCAAGGGGTTGTTTGGGCGATTGCAGCTACTGCTGTGTAAAGAATGCAAGGGGCGACCTGCACAGCTATTCAATAAGGGAACTGGACAAAAAATTCAAGACCGCAATAAAGGAAACCAAGGAAATTTGGCTTACTGCACAGGACACTGGCTGTTATGGAAGGGATTTTGGGGAGAGCCTGCCAAAATTGTTGAGGGAGCTGCTCAGGAATAAAGGGGATTTCAGAATCAGGGTAGGCATGATTAATCCATCCCATCTTGTTTCCTTTCTGGACCAGTACCTTGAACTTTTTTCAGATGAGCGCCTTTACCGCTTTTTCCACATTCCCCTGCAAAGCGGCAGCAACCCTGTTTTGAGGGCAATGAACAGGCCTTACACAAAGGGGGATTTCCTTTTCCTTGTCAAAAGAATCAGAAAGCGCTTTCCCAGTGCAGTGGTTGCAACAGACGTAATAGTTGGCTTTCCAGGGGAAACAGGGCAGCAGTTTAAGGAAACAGTTTCAGTTCTGGAAAAAGCAGAGCCAGATGTCGTGAACATTTCTCGCTTTGGAGCAAGGCCCAATACAGCAGCCGCCCTAATGCCTGGGCAACTTCACGGAATGGAAAAAAAGAGGCGGAGCAGGATCCTCACCGGCCTGTGCAAGGAGGTTTCCCTGCGGAGAAACAAGCGCTTTTTGGGTGAGAAGCAGAGGGTTCTTGTAACTGAGAGGGGAAGCAAGGGAAATTTTGTTGGAAGGAACCAGAACTACAAGCCTGTTGTAGTAAAGGAAAACCTTCTGGGAAAATTTGCCGATGTCCTCGTTAAAAAAGCTTTTTCAACCTATTTGTATGCAGTTCCCTGTTCCAAATAGGTTTTTAATATTCTTTATTAATAATTAATAACAAGGGGGTTTAATTTGCTTTTAGCCAATAGCTTTGCACAGTATAAAGCCAACGGCAAAACAGTCCTTGTTTTTGCCCTGCTGCTGGTCTTTGTCCTTGGCTTTGTTTCTTCCCAGAACGTTTTCATAAGCAGTGGCTCAATTTTCCTTGACTATAACATAGCTTTGGATAGCCCAACCGGCTTTCTTTTGACAGCTGGCCTGGTTGCAGTCTTTTTGCTCTTTTACTCTTTTTTCATTTCAATAATAATTTTTTCTGTGCGAAGGAATCTGAGCAAGCTGAAGCTGCATTTCTATTTGCATGAAATGATGCAGCGCTTCACCCTGAAGATTTTCATATTCTATCTTCTTTACTGTTTTCTTTTGTTCTTTTTGGCAGTTGGCCTTCTTTACCTTAACATTTCCCTTATCCTGATAAATTTTCTCCTGCTGTTGGTTTCCGTTGCCCTGCTTTTTGTTCCGCAGTCAATTGTTATTGATGAAGAGGATTTGCTGCATGCGGTTTCAAACAACCTTGAATTCATTCTGAAAAACAAGAGGCCTGTTTTAACAGTCCTGGTTTTTGCAACCTTGCTTCTTGCTGTTCTGCAGGTAATAGAGTTTGCGATTGACCAGATTGCTTTAATCGGCTCTTTGGTTTCGTTGTTCCTTTCCCTTGTTTTCATCCTGCCCTTTGTTGAGATAATGAAGACCTATTTGTACATGATGCGTTTTGATTTAATCAAAGAGCACGAGATTGCCCAGAGGAAGAGGCCGTTGCAGGCAAGGCCAGAGCCGGCTTCAATTGCAGCCGCCCCAAAACCCTAATCCTTTTTTTAGGCTGGTTCAGTGAAGGCGGCATTACCCCTTTTCCTCATTGAATTCAATTAACCTGATGTTGCTTTCAACCAGTTCATTCAGCTCTTTCTTGTTCCCTGCCTTGCCTGCAAAGCAGTAGTTCTTTGATATCTGGGTGCTTTTCCTCAGGTGCCTTTCCTCTTCCAGGGCTGCTTTGCTGAAAGAAAAGAGCCTTCTGTTGTGCTCTGCAAAGCAGAGCAGGGCATTCTTGTTTGTTAATTCTGTTACAACGCTGTTTTCCGGTGCAGTAGCCATTATCTCAGCCAGTGTTTTTTCACTTATTGCGATTGCCTCACTTTCCTTTTCTGTTTCTCCCAAAATCCTGCCTGATTCAAACAGGCTGTCCAGTGCAATTGCAGAGCCAAGCTCTCCTATTTCAATGTTTTTCAGGTAAGGCCTTTTCTGCAACTGCTCTCTTTTCAGTTCATCCAGTTTCTTTATTGCCTCTATCTTCCCCCTCAGTTCTTCAAAAAACCCCTTTTCATTGCCCTTGTTGCTTAGTGCAATTGCAGTCAAATTCACAGCAGTGAAAGAGCACAGGCCCCTGGCTTCCAAGGCAATGCCGTTCACCAGTGAAAATTCCTTGTTCCTGCAATTCAAAAAAATTTTTGGAAAGCGCTTTTTCTGCAGCAGCTTTAGCTTGTATTTTGTGTCAACAGCAACAGCATTCTCAAACACTGCCCCGGCCCCTGCAGATGCTTTTAGCACTGCGTTTGCAGCCCCTGCAGTGCTTTCTCTGCTTGCATCTTTTCCTGAAAACCAATCCGGTTCAAACAGGTAAAGGGTGTTGAAGCCAGCCACTGGGCCTCTCTTTAGGAATGTTGCTTTGGCTGCCCTTGCAAACAGCATTCCTGCGTTTGCCGCTGTCTTTTTTCCAGTGCCGGTGGAAAGAGCTAAATTCAGCCCGGAAATATTTGGCTGCCAGCTGCTCAGCCTGCTCAGCCTGTTTGCTTCCTCTACTGCATGCAAAGCAGTTTCCTTTGGGTTGTCTTTCACTTCAACTGTTATGCTGGTTGCAACCGGCTTTGTCCCGAAGTCCTGTATTCCTGCAATAAATATTTCATTCCTCAGGTGCATTTCTGCTTCTTTTGCAGGGATAACTCTGAGCAGGTTGTACTCTGTCATGATTGCTTTGTTGCTGTAGGGCTGTTGCTTTATTCTCTCCCTTACCTCAAACACCGGCAGCCCAAGCCTGGTGTACTGGTTTCTGATTCCTGCATGGCCGTATTCAAGGAGTTTTACGTTGACTATCTCCCTAATCAGCGCAGTATTAATGTGCTCCAACTCAAGGTCCTTTATTTTGTCTTCCACTTCCCTGCCGATTTTTTCTGCAATTCCCCTGGGAACGTCTGTTTCCCGCAGCAGGCTTTTGATGATGTTGCCCCTGTCAAACGGTTCAATTTCTTCCCTGCTTGTCCTAACTTGCATCCTCTGGAAGGAAGCGTAGATTGAGGCGGCCTTTGGGTCAAGCTGCTGCAGCAGCTGCAGTGCTTTTTGCCTCAGCTGTTTGATGTCCTTGGTTTCAATTTCATTGAGTTCTTTAACTACCTTTGTGATAGTCCACTTGCTTGCGTTTGCTTCCTTGCATTCCTCTACAATTTTTTCAATCAGTGCGGTAATCGGCTTTTCTGGCATGACCAGCCCCTTAATTTATTGGGACTCAGATTTATTTAACGTTTGCTTTGGAAAACAAACTTTTTAATAAACTTTTATTTGAATTATTAATGCAGGTGATTTTTTGCAGGTAAGCCTTGATAAAATTGACTTGATAATTATCAAGAACCTGCTGCAGGACGGCAGGGCTTCTTTTAGTTCAATTGCAAAGGAAACCAAGCTCACAGATGTTGCAATAAAAAAGCGGGTTGAGAGTTTGAGGCGGCGAGGAGTCATCAGCAGCATCAGTGCAAACCTCAACTACAAGGTTCTTGGCTTTGAGAACCCAATCTACGTTCAAATAAGAAGCGAAATTGGAAAGAACAAGGACCTGATTAAAAAGCTCGGTAGCTTTGATTATGTTGTTGAACTTTACCAGGTGCTTGGGGAATACAACCTTCTTGCAAAGCTTGTTGTAAACAACCTTGATGCTGCGGAAAAGGTAATAAACAAGCTTGGCCTGATTGACGGAATCCTTGACCTGAAAACACTGGTTGTTCTAAGCGAATTAAAGCAGGGCAATGTAATGCCTTCAACTGCCTTGCAGAAAAAATTATAACCTCGTTTTTTTCCAAAAATGGCTTCCTGTTTTTTAATTCTTTTCCTGCAGTAACTAAATAGCTGACATTTTGGGCTTGATGCCAGATGATTCTGATAATTGCAGAAAAAGCGATTGCCGGCAGGAGAATTGCTGCAATTCTTGCAGCAAAGCAAGTTCCCCAAAGCTCAACTGATGGCGCGTATCACTTTGATTTTAATTTAAGGGGAAAAGAGTACAGCGTTGTCCCATTGCAGGGCCACATCGTTGATGTGGACTTTCCTGCCAAATACAGCTACTGGCTTGGCACAGATTTGAAGAAGCTTACTGAGAGCGAAATAGAGTACAAGGAAACAAAAAAAATAATTTCCGGTTATTTGAAGAGAATAGGGCCAAGCGTTAAAGAGGTCATTGTTGCAACCGATGCCGATAGAGAGGGCGAGGCGATTGGCCTTGAAGCAGTTGATATAATCCGTAGAGTTAACCCAAAGGTTCCAATA
>JAFCFG010000052.1 GCA_017608725.1 Candidatus Iainarchaeum sp. | reverse complement strand
CAGATAGGCATTGGAAACCTCAAAAATCCACGCATTATTTTGGAGGCAATAAAGCCAGAATTAAATGCGCCATATGCAAGAAGAAGCAGCACATCTGTTAAAATTAAAAACAGTGGCATTATAATAAATATTGAAGCAGAGGATCCTGCTGCTTTAAGAGCAGCCACAAACAGCATAGTTAGTTCAATTAAATTGTCAAAAAGTATCACGGAGGTTTAAGTTAAAATGGTCGAAGACACAGAAGCAAAGATTCGGGACTTTGAGAGAAGCAGAAGCCAACTGCTCACTGTTTCAGCGCAAAAGCAACAGATGCAAATGCAGAGCAACAGCATGAAACAGGCTTTGGATGAACTGGCCAAAACAAAGGAAAAGAAGGTCTACAAAGCAGTTGGAAACATTCTAATCCAAACAGAGACCAGCAAAGCGAAAAAAGAACTGCAGGAGAAAAAGGAATCAGTTGATCTAAGAATAAAAACCCTGCAAAAGCAAGAGGACAGCATTGTAAACAAACTGAATAAGTTGAAATCGGAGCTTGAGTCAAAGAATGCAGCAACAGATGTTGTGGCAGAGACAGCAAAAGAAGAAAAGCAAAAAAAGTGATAACACTTGCTGCTTTCTTCCCTCAAAGGAAAGAAAATCCTGATAATAACACATACTGGTTGTGATGTTGACGCAATCTCAGCTGCTGCTGCCCTGCTCTTTGTTCTAAGGAAACAGAACAGGGTGAAAATCCTTGTACCAGAGCACATTTCAAATCCAGCAAAAGCATTTGCAGCCAGCCTTAAGATTCCATACGCCCTAAATGGATGGAAAAGCTTCAACAGCTTTGACTGTCTGTTCATCGTAGACTTCAATTCCCTCAAAATGGCGGGAAATGCTGCTGCTGCAATAAAGCGCTTCAAGGGCAGAATCTACCTGATTGACCACCACACAAAAACAAGGGAAAAGATTGGAGGCAATGTAACAGCAATCATAAACCCTGACGCAGTTGCCTCATGCCAGCTGGTATTTGAACTGCTGCAAAAGAGCAAAATTCGCTTGGAGAAAAGGACAGCGGTTTGCATTGCAGCCGGCATTGTTGCAGACACCGCCTACTTCCTAACAGCTGACAGCAAAACCTTTTCAATAATGTCAACAGCCTTGAAGAAAAGCGGCAAAAGCTTCAGCGAGCTACTCAACATGTTCTCCGCTCCAAAAAGATTTGACCAAAAGATAGCTGCCCTAAAAGCAGCCAAGAGAGCCAGAATATTCAAAATAGGGAAATATGTTGTGGTAACAGCAGATGTTGGAGCATTTGAAGCAGACGCAGCCTCTGCCCTGGTAAAAGTTGGGGCAGATATTGCCTTTGCAGGAGACAGTGAAGAAGGAAATTTGCGGATTAGTGGCAGGGCATCACAGGCTGTTCTAAAAAAAGCAAGGTTTGATTTGGCAAAAAATGTTTTCCAGCAAATGCCAAGCTACTTTCCTGGTTCGGGCGGAGGCCACGCAGGCGCAGCAGGATTCAACGGAAAAGGCAACAACATCAACGCTGCACTGATGCAATGCCTAAACCTAACAAAGCGCTTCTTCAAGAAAAAGAAGGGTTACTGTTTCAAGGAATACACTTAAGGGTTTCATAACAGTGCCCCTGAGGGTTTACCATTATGACAACAGTTTGGCTGCAGTGCCAGAATCAGACAGAGGTCCGGGCAAACACAATCACTGTAACAATTGGGGGCTTGCCCAACTAGGCTTTAACTATTTTTATCAGGTCCTTTATGTCCCTTAAAACAAAGTCTGCCTTTGCTTTTCCTTTAAACAGTTGGCCGTATGCTGCAAGTGCTGTTAGCATGCCCATGCCCTTTGCCCCCTTAATATCCCTGCCTGGGTTGTCTCCAACAAACAGTATTTCCTCAGGCTTTAACTTCAGCCTTTTTATCGCCTGCTTGAACGGCATTTTGCTTGGTTTTTTTCTGCCAGTGTCCTCCAATGCAACCACTACATCAAAGAATTCAGTCAAACTCATCTCCGCCAGTCTCAACCAGGCCTGCATTCTTGGCGCGTCGCTTACAATCCCAAGCAACAGCCCTTTCTCCTTCAATTCAATCAGGGTCGCCCTTACATGCGGGTAAGGTGCGAGATGCCCTGTCTTAACCCTTCTGTACGCTGCAATCCCGCTTGCAAGTATCCTGTAATCAACCGAGCCAATCGTTTTTTCCAAAAATTTCTCAAATATCCTTTGGTCTTCAATGCCGTGTTCTTTGTACATCTCAAACAACAGCTTTAATGCCTTTTCCTCTGACATCTGCAGGCCAGCGTCAACCATTGCCCTAATTGCCGCTTCACTGCATCTTTTTTTCATCAGCATGAAGTCAACAAGGGTGTTGTCCAAATCAAACAAAACAGCTTTAATCATCTCCAATGCCCAAAACAAAGATTGCCGGATTATCCTTTTAAATTATTCCTGCCCTTTAATCAATTGACGCAACATGAAATGCCCAAAATGCGGAGCAGAAATGCACAGGGTTGGCCTAGGAGAGCTTTCTGGCGAGAAGGTTTTTGCCACATTTGAATGCCCGGCCTGCCACTACAGGACCCAGCAGGAACAGGGAAAACCAGGCGTACAACCTATTTAAATTAAATTCCCGCCATTAATTATTCCAGTTCTTTTAAAATAAAGGGAGGAAATAAATGAGAGCAAGCCAAAAAATTATTTCTGTTTTTTTGATAGCATTCCTCATTTTGTCAGTAACGGCTGCAGCAATGCTTCTTCCAGTGCCAGACAAAGCAAAGGAAAACAACAGGGCAGACAACTCTCCAGCGATTGAGGAAGCAGAGGGTCATTTGGTTCTAACACCGCCTGGCTTAGAGAAAAAGGTGTTTGTTCACTATGCAAAGCCGCCCTGCGACAATGACGGGGTTTGTGAAGCAGGTGAAAAAAAGAACTGTGCTGATTGCAAAGGCAGTAGGAAAGAGCCAACACCAACATGCTACTCTTTCCTTGGAAAAGGCGTTAAGTGGAAAGAGTTGCCAGTTGGCTATGTAATCGACCCAGACAATTTAGATGGACTCACTCAAGAATTCATAATCAGTGCAATATCTGCAGGCGCAGGGGAGTGGGATTCGCACACTAGTGCAGAACTGTTCAGCACCTATTCTATTGACTTAAACTCAAGCTGGGATGATGATGCGCCAGACGGAAGGAACGAGCTTCTGTTTGACAATTTTCCAGAGCAGGGGGTAATTGCTGTAACAGTCACTTGGGGCTATTTCACTGGACCACCCGGGCGCAGGGAAATAATTGAATTTGACATTCTCTTTGACACGGACTTTGTCTGGGGTGATGCAACAGCCGACAGCAGCCTAATGGATTTGCAGAATATCACAGCCCATGAAATAGGCCATGGCATTGGCTTGGCTGACATATATGAAACAGCCTGCAGCGAAGTGACAATGTACGGCTATAGCGAAGAAGGCGAAACAAAGAAAAGAACACTGGAAACAGCTGACATAACCGCTTTACAGGAATTGTACGGAAGCTAAAAGTAGCCTCCTTTTTCCCTTTTTTCTTGGTTAAAAGTAAAGTAAAAAATATTGCTTATTTTTAATTAATTAGATATGGATAGTTTAATTGCAAATAATCTGCTTAAAATAAAAGAGAAAATCAATTCCATTAGCACAGCAACCGGCAAACCTGCTGTCCAAATCCTTGCAGCAACCAAAAGCCAGCCAGTTGGGAAAATTCAGGCAGCGGTTGATGCCGGCATTGCCCTTTGTGGTGAGAATTATGTGCAGGAAGCAGAGAAGAAAATTTCACAGCTCCCTGAGGGCGTTGAATGGCACTTCATTGGGCATTTGCAGAGCAACAAGGCAAAGAGGGCAGTTGAACTTTTTTCCTGCATCCAGACAGTTGATTCGTTAAAGCTTGCGAAGAAAATAAGTAATGCTTCTTCCAGACCGTTTCCAATCTTCATTGAAGTGAATATTGCTGCGGAGAAAACCAAGTTTGGCATTCCCCCTGAAAATCTTGTTTCCTTCTACAGCGAGCTCAAGCAATTGCCCAATCTTCAGGTGAAAGGCCTTTTTTGCATGGCCCCATTTCTTCCTGCTGAACAGGTAAGGCCTTTTTTCCGGAAAATGAGGCAGCTTTCGCAGCAGCTTGGCCTGCATGACTTGAGCATGGGAATGAGCAACGATTACCAAATCGCGGTTGAAGAAGGCAGCACAATGATAAGGGTTGGAACAGCCCTTTTTGGAAAAAGAGAAGACTAAAAAATCCGATATACTTAAATATCTAATTAATTATATAATTAATTAGGTGATTTGTTTGGCTCAGGTTGTTTTGTCTTTGGAAGACAAATATGATAAAAAATTGAGGGCCCTTGCCAATTCTTTGTATGGTGGCAAGAAAGGTGCAATGTCTGAGGTCGTTGAAAGAGGCCTTGATTTGGTTGAGGAAGAAACCAGAAGAGGCAGGGCGCATTCCAAGCTTTTGTTTCTGATAGACAATGCAAAGGACGCAGGAATAGGCAAGTTTGACAGAGAAGAGGTATATGCGAGATAGTGCTTTAGTGGATACCTGTATACTGGTTTACCTTATTGACAAAAGAGAAAGGTCAAGGCACGAGAAGGCAAAGAAGTGGTTTCACTCTTTAAGCCAGAGAGATAGATTCTTTGTTTCAATTCAAAACCTGAGGGAGTTTTCAAATATTGCACTTAAAAAGTCCAGCTTTTCACCGGAGCAAATAAACCAGTTTGTAGAGCTCTTTGCGGCAAGGTTCAATGTTCTTTTTGACAGCATTGGAGACATTTTAAAGGCGAATGAAATAAGCGGGAGGAAAAGGTTTTGGGATGCCATGCTTGCAACCACTATGAAAAGGCACGCAATAAACCTGATTCTGACAGAGAATACAAAAGACTTCAAAAAGTTCAAGGGAATCGAAGCAAAAAATCCATTGGAATGATACATTTGGTGTTTAAACCCATTGAAGACACTATTTCAAATTCTTCAGCCTTACAAAGCAGTTTTCGCATATGAATTTTTCGTTGAAGGTTACCCCTACTTCGTTTGCCTGATTGCACAGGATGCATGTTTTGCCCCTTCCCAGCGGCTTAACGCCGTCAGCCCACGCTCTCAGCAGCTCCCAGGAAACCCATTTTGGCAGAAACAATTCCTGCAAAACGCTTTTGTCGTTTTGCCTTATTTTTTTGAACTGCGATGGCATTATCTTTTTGTGCAGGCCCTTAAGCAACTTTACCTTGTCTGTTGCCCCCTTTCTTGTCAGGTCTATTACTGTTTGTTCAAAAAACTCATTTCCCAAAAAACTCACTTCAAATAAATTACTTTTCCCCCGTTTTTAATCTTTGCCCTTTGGGCGTATTTCTCCAGGTAGTGGACTGTGCTCTTGGAAATTCCTGTTACCCTCTCCACTTCCCTCAGTGATTGGTAGTCTTTTCTCATTTCAAGTGCGTGCTGCATTTTTTTCAGTGGAATACCAATAGGCCTGCCTGGCCTTTTTGTGCCATCTATTTTTATTCCCTTTTTTTTCAACAAAGCAAGGCTTTTTTCCGGCATTCTCTGCATGCAGCTCCTGCTCATGCTTACCTTGGCCAGGTTTTTGCATTTTTTTACTATGCCTGCAACCAGCTTTTTTTTCACTGGCCTTACAAAGTGCAGTTGTTCTGCCTCCGCCGGAATGTCCTTCAAAGCGGTTTCAGATGAAACAGGAGTAATCATACGCAATTTTTAGGACAATCTTGTATTTAACCCTTAGCCCCTTTTCCCTTAACCTTTTTTATAAAAGCCTGTTTTGCAGCGTACTTTATTCCGCTTAATACCTCTTTTTTGTTCAAGCTTGGTTTTGCAATGCTGCAATTCCCTGCCTTTGTTTTCTTTATATCGGGACCAACCCATATTACATTGTTTTTCTCTCTCAGGGTCTGCAAAAAGCTTTTGTTTGTCAGTTTCTTTTTCATTTTTATTTCCATTATGCCCAGGCCAATTCTTTCCCTGCTGTGGGCGTCGCTGCCTGCTGTGACAAATTTTGCGTGCTCTGCCAATTCCATTGGCTTGACGCATCTCTCAATTATTTCCCTGCCCTTTTTGTCAAGCTTTCTCTTCACCCTTTTTCCAACCTTGCTTAGCCTTGTCTTCCTGCCTACCCTGCTTTTCTCCAGAAAATCAAAGAAGTTCATTGGCTTCCTTATCCAGCTTGTTCCATAGTAGAACGACCCCAGATGCCCAAACAAGCCGTTGTATGCTTCAACCCCGATTTCTGCCTCTTCAACAAGCTTTCTCAACCTTTTTTCTCCCAGAATATAGGCTGCGCTGTCATAGCTCAGCCCCCAAGGGTGTGCAATGCTCAAAAGCAGCTCGTTCTTTTTGGCAATTTCCAATGCCTTTTTTATGGGCAGGTTTTTCTCGTACAGCTTTTCTATTGAGTAGAGTTCTGGCCCATTTCCAAGTGCAATTATGTGCCCTATGCCGGTCTTTAGTTCAATCCCTGGTATGAGTGCTATCCCTTTTGGCTTTTTCTCTGCCAGCAGCTTGTATGCCTTCTCTGGCTTGTAGTCAAAGTGCTCTGTTATTGCAACTGCCTTCAGTTCCTTTGCCTTTACTGCTTTCCAGTAGTTTACTGGTTTTTCTCCCTTCTCGTTTAGGTGGGTGTGCAGGTCAGCCCTAATTGTTTTCATTTAAATCAAATAAAGCAAAGAAAATTATTTAAATAAAAGAAACCATTATCTGTGCAGGGTTGAAGAAACCTGTTTTTTGGAAGTGCTTC
>JAFCFG010000051.1 GCA_017608725.1 Candidatus Iainarchaeum sp. | reverse complement strand
TGTCACATAGATTGCTGCATTAGCCTGCTTTCCATCATCAATAACACTCAGCCTAACTTCATACTTTCCTGCTTTGGAATAGTTATGGGTTGTTGTCTGTGTGAGTGCAGTTGTGTTATCGCTAAAGTCCCATCTCCAGCTGTCAGCAGTCCTTGGGCCAAGGTATTGTCCTTCAAACGGGATTTCTTCATCAACTTCAAAGGTTTCTCGCTTGGAAACATCTGGCTTTACTATTGCTACATCAAAATCTGTAGCAGTGCTGGAAGCAGCGGTTGGCTGAGTTGAACTTGTTCCCCACATGTCTTGGGTAATTGTTATGTCTGTTGGAAGTGAGGAAAAAATCACGGGTATTAGGAATAGCAAAATTGCCGACACAATCAAAATTTTGTTTTTCATTTCATATCACCTTTTATGGCAGGTCGTCAAGCAACCCCTTGTCAAATTCTCTTGCAGTTATGTTTGGGTAAGTAACTATTTTTCCTGCAAGTATCACTTTTATTTCATCATACTTCTGGTTTGGTGTTAAGCCATAAACTATGAGCTTGTTCCCAAACCATTTTGTTGTAATATCAACATTCTCAACTGAAACCAAGACATTTTCCTTGCCCCTTCCTTCTGGAAATTCCTTAAACTCAATAAAAATTGCGCCTGTTTTGTCTCCTGTTGGTGTTGGCAGCACTGAAGCTGTTGTTCCAAGATCTTTTTTCAATAGAATGAAGTTTATTTTTCCCTCAGTGCTCCAAGTCCAATATTCTCTGTCCCAATTAAAGATTAGTTCACCGTCTTCTGTTATCATTGTATGCGTATTACTCCCTTCAATGATTGTATATGTAACTCCTGCAACAGGAGCGATTATCAATATTGTACCGCCAGTTGCAGCAACAGTTCCAGCAGCAGCAGTTCCTCCTAAAGCCAAGCCGCCAGTATAATACATCGCTAATGTTGCTCCACTGGCATATAACGCAGCTGTTGTTACTGCAGCAGGACCAGCAATTTCTGCACTAGTTCTTATTATCGTTTCAAGAGCATCTACATCAATCTCCCTAATGGGGATTTGCTGCATTTCAGAGCTATGTAGTTTTTCTGTTAATTGGCTGAAAGAAACAATTGAAGAAAATTTCATTTCTTGAGCCGGTTTATAAACCAGAAACTCAGTACTCCACTGTTCAGGAATAACTATTACATACTTTACATCTAGATTCTCCGTTATAATTAATGATTTTGTTTTCCCGCTAGTGTCTTCCTCATCAAAGTATTCGGTTTTTGCATGGACAAAGAAAAGCTCACCGTCGATGAAGTCATTTGGGTTGTCTTTCTCTAACACTCTAAGCTTTATATTTGCTGTTTTAATCATATTAGCCAAGGCCCTAATTCTATCTTTATTCCCATTTTTGAAGTATTCATTCTGTGCTCTGTTTATTTCTTCAGCGGTAATCAGTATTTTCTCTATCGTCATATCGGTTTCAAAGGGAGTGACTCGTGTTTCCCAATTTGCCCAGATTTTTATCCCGCATTCTCCTGACAGATCTATCACTGCATTACTTAGCAGAGGCAAAAATTCTGCTTTTTGGCCACATTGTTGACCATTCTTTTTAACAATGAAATTTACCCACTGGTCTCCAAGCTGGCTCTTTGGTGCATCTATTGTATAATGCTGACCCAAATAGCTCACAGTAATTGTCCTCTCATTTGGGTTATCTACATCAAAATCAAACTCTTCTCTAAGTGACATCCCACCGGTATCAGGCTTCAGGGTTAACTGCTCATAGTCATCTGCCCACCACTGCCAGCTTCCTTGATAATGCACCGCAACTTGGTTAAATGCAGCCTGCGCAGCCGCAAACCCGCTTAATTGAATCAGGAAAAGGGAAAGGATTAAAACCAATGCAAGCTTTTTTACATTCATTTTAACACTCCAACTCAAGCAATGCAAGGGTTTCATTATCTTCATTTAGTTGGGCTCTCATCTCCTCTGCGATTAAGCCAATCCTGTTAAAGCTAATTTCAGCTGCCTCTTCTGGAAATTCCTCTGTAAAGGAATCAACTGTTAAATCAAAAGACTCTGCAAGGTTAATTAGGTCCGCTTGCTTTGAATTGATTGATTGAAAAACAGGGATGTTGTTGCAGATATCAACAGATGAATCAATGCTTTCATTCAAAGTTTGAATTTCCTTTGTGTTAATCGCAATATTAATGAGAAGAATATATGCTTCGGCTATTTCCTTTGAAGCTTCATTCTCCAAATTGGCAATGCTTGCTTGAAGATTGCTTTTAATTTCATTCAACTTGTTCTCAGGCAAAGCCATTAATGCATCAAAATCCGCATGCAATGTTTCTTGGTTAAGCCCCTCGCTTTTCCAGGCACCCTGCAGTTCAGCATACTCTTGTTCAAAGCCAGGTTCTTGAGAAGGAAGATTGAGGTAAATTCCAACAGCGGCCGCTATAACCACAATAAGAATCAGCAGGTTTCTCCATCTTGAGTCCATTCATTACACCAATTAATTATTACACTCTAATAAATTACTATAATTTAGTATATTAATACTTTCTGGTTTTTAATAATTTCCTTTGTTCAATTAAATGAGCTTTAGTTAGGGGTTTTTAATGCCTGAAAACAGGGAAATTGATGTGGCAGTGGTTGGGGCTGGAGCAGCGGGAATTACTGCAGCATTATATGCAAAGAGAAAGGCTTTAAGTGTTAGAATTTTTGAGGCTGAAGCAGTTGGAGGCCAGACAGCTGAAGCAATTTGGGTAGAGAACTACCCTGGCATTTCAAAGCTGGAGGGAGCAAAGCTAATGCACAGGATGGCAGAGCACCTGAAGAAATTCGGCGTTGAGGCTGAAGAGGCAGCAGAAATCACAAACATAAGGAAGCAGGGCAATGTTTTTGAATTGGAAATCAACAGGGGAGAGGAAAGGGTTCAGGCAAAAACAGTTATTCTCTGCACTGGCAGCAGGTACAAGACCCTGGGGATTCCGGGGGAAAAGGAATTGTACGGCAGGGGAGTTTCATATTGCGCTACATGCGATGGCCCAGGCTTTAAGGACAGGGCTGTGGCGGTAATTGGAGCAGGGAATTCAGGAGTAAATGCAGCGCTGTTCTTTGCAGAAATATGCAAGAAAACCTACCTGGTTGAGTTCATGGCAAAAGCTAACTTTGATGCAATCTACGAAGAGCCGATTAAAAAATCAGGGATTGAGGTAATGCTGAACACAGAGCTGTTGGAAATAATCGGTTCAGAGAAAGTTGAAAAAATCAAGGTCAGGGACAGAAGCAGCAGTAAGGAGCAAGAGCTGGATGTTGATGGGGTTTTCATATATGTTGGATTGCAGCCAAGGAATGTGCTGGCCAAGAGATTGGGTTTGAAGCTGGATGAAATTGGCTATATTCTTGTTGATAGAAAGAGGGCAACATCCTTGCCTGGCGTGTTTGCTGCCGGGGACATTACTGGGGAATTGGCGCAGACTGTTGTTGCTGCCGGCTCTGGAGCAGTTGCTGCTGACAGTGCTTTTGACTATTTGAAAAAAGAAGTTTCTGGCAGTCTTTTTGGAGCCAATTCAGATATGAAGCCATTTAAAAAAGAGAAAGACGATTGGCATGAATGAGCAGGAATTCTATTACAGCCATTGGAAAGGAAGGATGCTTGGAAACAGGGCAAGGGAAGAGCTAATTCTGAAAGAAATTGAGGCACTTGGCAGCAATGATTCCTTTCTGGAGGTAGGCTGTGCACAGGGACATTTTGAAAAGCAAGCATTGAAAAAAACCCAGGGGGTTTTTGGAGCTGATTTTTCCCTGGAGAAATTGGAAAAGGCCAAGGGCAATGCAAAAAAGGCTTTTTTTGTTGCAACGAATGCAGAAAGGCTGCCGTTCAAAAGCAAGGGCTTTGATTTTGTGCTGTGCACTGAGGTATTGGAGCATGTGCCAGACTGGAAAGCTGCGCTGAAGGAGCTGCAAAGGGTTGCAAGAAAGAAGATTCTGATTACTGTTCCACTGGAAAAGGGCCTGTTCTGGAGGGCATTCAGCTTGGCTGCTCCAATGAGCGCAAGACAGCACTTGCACAAGCTTGACAGCAAGGATGTTAAGGCTGGAATGGGCAAGGAATGGCATTTGGCGAAAAGGCGGCTTGTTGGAACGCAAAGCAGGAGGCTGAACAGGCTGGTTAAAAACAGGCTGGGGGAGAAATTAAGCATTTTTTCCATGCTGCTGTTTGAAAAAAAGAAAAAACAAAACTAATTTATATAAGATATTATATAATACATTATATAAATTATGGGGGAATTGCCTTGAAACATTACTCGCTTGTGATTGACCCAAAGCTTGTGAAGGAGATTGACAGGCTGATTAAAGAGCATGGCCTGTTCAGCAGCAGGAGTGATTTCATTAGGGATGCCATCAGGGCAAGGCTTATTGAGGTCAGAAAGAACATTTTGGGGAAAGAGGTTAAGAAAAAGCCAACTAAGAAGGAGCTTGCAAAGGAGGAGAAGGCAGTGGAAGAGGCAATGGAAGAGTTTGAAGAATACAAGTTTGGGGGCGTGCACTGATGCCAAGAAAGAGAATTGCGGTAAAGCACATGCAATTTGAACTATTCCCAGAATCAAAAAGACCAAATCCAGAAGAATTTGCAGACTATTTGCTGCGCAGGGGAATTATTTCTGCAAGGCATAAGAAAAAGGATGTAAAGAAGATTGTTGCAATGGCTTACGCAAGGATTGAAAAACAGCAGGGAATTGACGTAAAGGCTTTGGTTACTGCCTTAAGGGAAGCAAAAGAGTTAAACGTCAATCTGATTTTGGGGAAAGCTGTCAAGCCAATTAGAAGAAGCACTGCAGAGAAAAGGGCAATAGCCAGGGCGCTTGCAGCAATTGTTATGGCAGCAAAGTGGAAGCGAACTGCCAATGCATACAGGAAACTGCACGCAGAAAACACAGTGGACTTTGCTGAAAAAAGGCAACAGCGGAAACACCTAAGAGATATCACAAAGCAATGAAACAGCAGGGTGTCGAATACTTTTAAGCTTAATGCCTTAAATTGTGCTTCAAATGCGGAGATATTAGGCAGCCTTACAGGCTGGAATTAAGCCTTTTTAATTGTTTTATGCAGTATAATAAGGTATGGGGGAAATCACTATTTCAACAAAGGGCAACCAGTTTGCCTTGCTTGTTTCCCAGCGTTTGTTCAATGAGCTGGAATTGAATCCAGATGCTAACTATGAGCTGCTTAAGGCAAAAAAAGGGGTTTGGGTCCTAATCGAAAAAGCCCGGGAAGGAAAGGAAGCAAAACCAATTGACAAAAGAATCTACTCCCTGCTCAAGCAAAAAAGCCTGAAGGAGAAAGTTGAGGGAAAATTCGAGCGGTTTTTGAACAGGGAAGAGCAGAAGCGCTTCAGGGAAATGCTGCAGGAGGGGAGCATTGTTGCATTCAAGTTAAGTGAAAAATACAAGAAGGCCATATACAAAACAAGGGAGGAGATAGAAAAAGAGCAGCAAGCTGGGAAAGGGCAGAAAGAAGAGCAAAAAGCAGGGGAAGAAATTAAGGAAGAACAAAGGGGCAGCAAAGGGCAGGGGAAAGAGAAACCAATTGAGCAATACACCTTGGAGAAAGAGGGCTTTCTTGTCTGCAAAAACGAGCAAAGGGTAAGGAAAATATGCCAGGAGCTGCAAAAAGAGATAAAAGAGGGCCAGATAAAGGGCATTAAAAGCTTTGACGGCTTCTTTTATGTTATTGAAAGCAAGCTTTACAACAAGCACAGGAACAAGGTTCTCTCAACAATAGGCGGAAACAAGAGCATAACAATGCAGGAGCTGGCTGCAAAAACAGGCTTAAGCACTTTGCTTGCAAAAATAGTTTGTGAGTTTTTAAAGGACGAGGGCGAAATAATTGAAAAGAGGAAAGATTTGCTGCAGGCGGTTTAGATGGCTGACTTGGCAACGAAGGTTTTGGTCCCGGTTCTCTCAAAAAAAGAGGCAAGCCCTGAATTTGTTGAAAAAATTGCAGCAAAAGCAAAGGAAATAATTCTACTACTGGTTATTGACACTGCTTCAATGTCAGGGCAATTTGGCTTTGCCGCTGGAGAGATAGCGCATGCAAACGCTTTGATGCAGAAAATCAAGGACGCTTTGGGAAAGAAGAAGAAAACATGCGATGACATCCTAGAGTGGGGAGACACCCTAACCAAGATAGAGAATATTGCAATGCTGCGACAGGTTGACAAAATCTATTTGGTCAAGCAGGACAACCAGTTTAGCAAAAAACTATTGAAAGATTTAAAGGAAAAGCTGCCGAAAATTGACATAGAAGTAGTGAATATAGAAGGGCAATAATCCATTAGCCTTGAAACAATTTTTCTTTCCCAAGGCTTTCTTTTTTTCTAAAAAGAAGGGCTTAGCCAAAAACAAGCTTCCTTGCCCTGGCCTCTGCTTTCTTTGCCTTCTTCTGATGTGATTTCAGGAATCTGACCAGGTAAGCTGTTGTAAGCTGCTTGCATTCACCGCATAGTCTTTTTCCTGACTTGCATTTTTCAAAAATATCCCTAAGCTTTGCATCACTCTCCAAATGGAATAAATCAATCTCATATTTCTTGCAGATTTCCGGTTTTCCGCCAAGCCTCCTTTGTTCCTCTGCAGTGTTTCTCCCACCGGTAAAGCAGTTTCCAATCTTCCTCTTTACTTCTGCTTCGGAATCACTTAGGAAAATTGCTGTATCAGGGCAAGAAGCTGACATTTTGCTGCCCTGCTTCAACCCAGATTGGTGCTTGAAGTAAATAAAGGAAGGAACCTCCAT
>JAFCFG010000050.1 GCA_017608725.1 Candidatus Iainarchaeum sp. | reverse complement strand
TGGAGAGATTTTAAGCGGTGTTGTAAAAGAGAACATGGTTGGCTACTGCAACGGCAAGCAATTTGAGATTGAAGAGGTTGACAGCAAGTTTGGAAATGCAGCAAAACAGGGGATGTGCGTTGGCTTGAGTGTAAGCGGCGTCTCCTTAGATGACTTAAAAAAGGGGGATGTAATTAGCTTGAGCCCGGCTGAGTAAGTTGCCAGAACAGTAGCTTTTTTATTCTTTTTACTAGGGCAGGAAGGCTGCCTAATATTTCTGCATTTGAAGCACAATTTAACGCATTAAGTTTAAAAGTATTTGACAGCCTGCAGATTTAGGGTTGAAATGGTTTGGGTGAAACACGTTGGGCCTGAATGTAAAGGTAAAAAACTTGTTTTTAACAGGTCAAAGGCAGAGCTGTACTGCTCAAAATGCGGCTTTGTTCTTTGCGATGAAGAAATCGATTTGGGAAAGGACTGGCGCTTTCAAGAAGATGCACGGGCAGGCCCAAGGAAAAGCGGGGTTATCCTGACACAGAGGGAAGCTTTATTCCGTTCAAGGATATAATAAAGATGGGGAGAAAAAAAGTAAGAAATTCGAAGAATAAAATCTGGCATCTGTACTTCTTCTCAAGCAACAAGCGTAAACAGCCCTGCAAGAACTCCAAGCATTGCAACAAGTGCAATTATTTGCTTCCCTATCCTGTGGTGCTTTCCAACAGCAATCCAGATTAGTTCCTTGCCGAACAATTCAAAAGCGATTATAAAGCCAGCGAACAAGGCAACACCGCCAATGTTCTTCAACAAATCAGATGAAACAAGATCAAAAGGCGTGTGCCTGACAAGAAAAAATGAAACAAGAGCCCAGTCAACGCTCAAAAGAACGTCCCTAATCTCGTGGGCCTGAACCATTTTCATATACATTCAGTAAGGGCAAACTGCTATTTTAGGATTTCGGCCAAGGCTCTTTCGGCTAGAAGGGTGCATGTCAATGGCGTTCTTCATCAAAAAAAAAGAGGGCAATTGCAGAAAGCCGGAAGCAGTTATACCTGAGTTGAAAATAGGGACACAAGCCAGGATTTTCTCAAAATTGCCTCTTGACCAAAAGATTGCAGCCGTTGTAATTAAGGGAGCCCAGCTTGTTGGAAAAGCACAGGCCAGAATTGCCTGGGAAAGATACAAAAGAGGGAAGAAAGTGGATGCGTGGAAAAAAACAGCATCTGATAAACTGCGAGGAAGGAAAAGAATGCGCTAGGGAAAAGAATTATTAAATTAATCAACTTATTTATTGGCATGCAGGAAAAGGGAAAGCTGATTGAAGCGGCATTGTTCATGAGCCCTGCTGCCCTGGACGTGCAGCAGCTGCAGCAGGTCCTGGGAGAAGAGCACTACTCAATGGCGAAAAAGGCTGCCCTGGATTTCATGCAGGAATTCAACAACAGGGAAAGTGCCCTGCAGATAGTGCAGATAGAGGATTCATTTCAAATGCGGTTAAGGCCAGAATATGAGGCCAAAGTGCAGCATCTTGCAGCAAAAGCCCTTTTCCACCCTGGAATAATGAAGACCCTTGCGTTAATTGCTTTTAAGCAGCCAATTGCCCAGTCCCTTGTGATAAAGTACAGGAACAACAAGGCATATGACCACATCCACAGGCTGGTTGAGGAAGGCTTTGTTTCAAGGCAGCCAAAGGGAAGAAGCTTTACTCTCCGAACAACCAAAAAATTTTTGGAGTACTTTGGCAGTGTGGAAGAAATGAAGAAAAAAACGCAATAAGCTACTCTATCTTTATAGGAAAAATGGCTATAATGAGATGGAACAAGAAAACATGAAAAAACGCAATAAGCTACTCTATCTTTATCCCCTTTTTCTCCACCGGCTTACCTGGCTTTTGCTTTTGAAATGCCACTTCCAGAATGCCGTTTTTGAATTTGGCCTTTGCGCTGCCTGGCTTTATTGGTTCACTTAACTCAACCCTTTTGTAGAATGGCCTTTCCCCAGAAACCTTTATTTCAACTGTTTTGTTGTCCAAAGCACTGGCTTGAATGTCTTTCTTTTCAACACCAGGCAGTTCAGCCGTAATGGTTATTTCTCCCTGACTTTTTGTAACATCAACCAACGGCTCTCTGGCATCTGCAACAACAGGCCTGCCCTCTGCAGCTTTGATGTTTCCAAATCGCTCAATTATCGGCTGGCCATCTGGGCCAACCTTTACATTGAAACCCATTACAAGTGGTTTCCCGGAAAAGTTCTCTGACTCAAGATCTTTGAAGAACTCATCAAACATTTCCTCAATGTTTCCGAAATCGAATAGGAAATCAAAATCCTTCCCTTTTTTTTTCCAAGGTCTTTCAGCCATTTTTAGATCAACTCCATTTGCTCAGCCTTTTCTGGAAAACGCTGGCTGTTAAAGCCTTGTTTGTCTCCCAGCTCTTTCTGGCAATTGCAGGCAGCTTTTTGTTCCTCTTAATGAAATTGCAAAGGAAAGAAATGGTCTTTGGGTCATGCGGATAACCAGACCCAATCTCGCCGTATTTTTTGCAGAGCTTCTTTATTGCCGCATCCCTCTCAACCTTTGCAATGACTGATGCAGCGCTCACAATTGGATAGGTTGAATCCGCCTTGTGCTCTGATTTAATCACAGTGTTAAAGGAAATATATTTTTTTATTCTCTTGCCGAAGTTCACTGCAATTGGATCAGGGGCATCAACGTAAACAACGTCTGGCTTTTCCCTGAGGCCGTTCAAAAGCAAGCCAATCCTCATTGCCTCTATTTCATTCAAGCTTTTCCAGTCCATCAGGCCGTCAAGCTCTGCTGCATCAATGTGGATGCAGTTGAATTCACGCAGCATTTTCTTAAGGGCCTTGCTCTGCTTTACCCTGGTTGCAGGAGTTACCTGCTTACTGTCCTTTACCCCCAAGCCAAGCAGCTCCTCTTCCCTTGACTTTTCAATGGTTGCAATAGCCAGAACCATGGGCCCTAAAGCAGGGCCCCTGCCAGCCTCATCAATGCCTGCAATAATCATAATCACGCCTAACTTCGATATTTTTCAATAATTATTAGGCCTAAGTAAATTAAAAAGATTTGCCCTAATGCTTTAGGTGTTCTTGTTTTGTTTTTCAACAACCTCATAAGCAAGATCTTTGCCTGTTTTCTTCTTGTAATTCAATGCAATTAATGCATATAGCCCAAGAACATAAGCGCTAAGAGTAATAATTATTATTATTTCAAGTGTAAACTGGTCAAAGGAAGGAAAAAACATGTTTTTGATAACCTGTGGCATTAAAATAATTGCAAAAAAAAATAGCCCCCAGTATTGGAAAAGGCAGGGGCAGGTTTTTGAAAAAAATTTTCTTTACTTTAGGGGGCTGCCTATCCCAGTTTGGATTGTGCTTTAAAACCATAACTAATGCAATATGCTTTTTTTGATATTTAAGGCTTTTGGAAGGGCTTCTGCATCGAAAAGACAAAAGAACAAACTCATATTTCCAATTTTCGGTTAGCAGATACGGAAGGGCTTACTTCTTCTCAACAACAAGGAAGCTCTCGGTCTCTGTAACACCGTAGATATCGCGAATTTTATCTATTTTCCTGTTCAATTCCTTGCTTGTGGGAGCACTCAGAATGCAAAATATGTCGAAATGGCCAGTGACCTCAAAAACAGGCATTATTTCATCAAGTTCCGCAAGCTTCTTTGCAATGGTCTTTGTTGTCTTTGGCTTGCACTTTATTGCAACAATGCTCTCAAAGGCAAGCTTTCTGTCAATCTCAAGGGAAAAGCCCTTTATAACGCCTGTTGCCCTGAGCTTTTTAACCCGCTTTCTGACAGTGCTCTCACTAACATGCAACCCCCTTGCAATGGAGAGAAAGGGCATTCTGCTGTTTTGCTTTAGAAATTGGAGAATCCGCAAATCAACCTTGTCAAGCATAAAACAATGAAAAAACGAAAAGGATTAAAAAAAGAAGTATTTTAGGCGAAATTCGTTTTTGGAGGGGTTTACTCAAATAGGCTGCTGATGCTCTCATTGTTGTGGATTCTTCTAATTGCCTCTCCAAGCAGGTCGCTTACATCCATTTCTTGTAGCTTTTTGGACTCATTCTCTTTCTGGGGGATGGTGTTTGAAACAATGACCTTGTCAATGGCGCTTTTCTCTATTTTTTCCAATGCATTTGATGAAAATATGCCGTGGGTTGCGAAAACTGTTACGCTGCTTGCCCCTGCCCTTTTGACTGCGTCCGCTGCAGCGCAAATGGTTCCGCCTGTATCAATCATATCATCAAAGACAATGCAGTCTTTTCCCCTTACATCCCCAATTAGGTTTGCCGCCTCTGCAACCCCGGCCTTTGGCCTTCTCTTGTTTACAATTGCCAGGTCAATGCCAAGCTGCCTTGCGGCCCTTGTTGCCTTTTTTGCTGAACCAGCGTCTGGTGCAAGGACAACTGGGTTTTTGAATTTTTGCTCTTTGACTAAGCGGATGAACTTCGTTTGGGCTGTTAGAACGTCAACCGGAATATTGAAAAAGCCCTGAACCTGCTCTGAGTGCAGGTCAAGGGCCATAACCCTGTTTGCCCCTGCTGCTGAAAGCAGGTCAGCAACAAGCTTTGCTGTTATGGGTTCTCTGCTTGCGGCTTTCCAGTCCTGCCTTGCATAGGCGTAATGTGGAATTACTGCGGTGATTCTTGCAGCGCTTGCCCTCTTTGCTGCATCAATCATTATCAGCAGTTCAACCAAGTAATCGTTTATTGGGCCATACAGGCTTTGGAGAAGGAATAGGTCCACACCTCTGACATTTTCCAAAAAGCGCGCATAGCTCTCGCCGTTGCTGAATTTCTTCAAATTGATTTCCCCAAGCTTCAGGCCAAGGTGCTTGGCTATTTTTTCAGCCAATTGCAGATGGCTGCTTCCGCTGAATATCTTTATTTCATGATTCTTCAAAAGAGCCTTCAAAAGAACCCACCAATTGAATGAAAAAGGGGAATTATTTTAAAAGAGTAATTGTTAGTTTCCCTGCAACAAAATACTTTATAAAAACTTGCAGGATTTAATTAAATTAAATTCAGGGGGAAAGCGAAAAATCAAATTTAATTAGATTGAAATATATGGAAAGGTGGGAAAAATGGGTGATGCAATTAAATTAATTAAGGCAAGGGAAATTTTGAGCAGCGGCTCAACCCCCTCCCTGGAAGCAAAAGTTGAGCTTGAAAGCGGTGCAACTGGCAAATTCTCTGTTCCATATGGGGCATCTGCTGGAATACACGAGGCATTTGTACTGCTGGACGGAGACAAAAGGCGCTTTCTGGGAAAGGGCATGCTCAAAGCAGTTGAGAACATAAATGTTAAAATTGCTCCGCTGCTTGTTGGAATGAGTGCCTCAAATCAGAAAGATATTGACAGGAAAATGATTGAGCTGGATGGCACAGAGAACAAGGAGAAGCTGGGGGCAAACGCAATCCTTGCTGTTTCGGTTGCTGTCGCAAGGGCAGCAGCTGAAGAACAGGGAAAACCGTTTTACCAGTACATTAGGGAAGCATTTGGCTTAAGGACAGTGGATTACAGGCTGCCAAATCCAATGATGGTTGTGATTGAGGGGGGAAAGCACGCTGACCAGTCAACTGACTTCCAGGAGTACATGATTTCCCCGATTGGAAAAGACAGTGTGAAAGAGAATGTGAGAATGGGAATAGAGGTTTATCTCATGCTAAAAAGAGTATTGAAAGAGAAAGGCCTGAATGTAAATGTTGGAAACGAGGGTGCATTTGCACCAAACGGCCTGGAAACAAATGAAACACCAATTTCACTTTTGATTGAGGCAATAGAGAAGGCAGGCTACAAGCCAGGGGAAGACATTGGGATTTCACTTGACCCTGCAATCAGCGAGATATTTGAGAATGGAAAGTATAAGCTGGCAAAAGAGGGAAAAAGCCTGAGCAGCGAGGAAGTGATTGAATTGTTCAAGCAGTGGGCTGAAAAATACCCAATAATAACATTGGAGGATGCCCTGCACGAAGACGACTGGGAGAACTGGCCAAAGCTCAATGCAGCAATTGGGGAAAAGGTTGCAATTGTAACAGATGATTTAACTGTAACAAACCCAAAGAGGCTGAAAAGGGCAATTGAAACAAAGTGCGGAAGCGCAATTCTGGTCAAGCTGAACCAGATTGGTTCTTTGAGTGAAACAATTGAAACCTGCATGCTTGCAAGGGAAAACAACTGGATGACAATAATCTCACACAGGGGCGGGGGAGAAACAAACGATACCTCAATGGTTGATTTGGCTGTTGCAGTAAACAGCGGCTTCATTAAGGTTGGGCCCTCAAGGGGAGAAAGAGTCTGCAAATACAACAGGCTGATGGAAATAGAGCTTGAACTGGGAAAAAAGGCAACAGTGCAAGGAAAGAATTTTAGAAAAATTGCCTAAAAAAGCCAAGGCTCTTGTGGAAATACCCTGTAAAGCCAAAATTTAAATGCCTTAATTGGTGTCAGCTGGCAAAAAAAGCAAAAGGCTATTTATAAACAAAATAGGATTCCTACACAGGAAAAGCCAGGGAGTTTGCCGATTAAGTATGCGCTGTGAATGGGTTACTTGGGTTTTAAGCAGGAAATTATTGGAAAAACATGGATTTGTTGGCAAAATAGGTTTGAAAAACAAAAATTTTCAACCTCAATCAGGAGTTAATCGACAACCCAAAAGCCAAGATAAACCTTAAATACAACCTTCTTTTACTATTCTACGGGATGATAGCGCTGATATCAATTGAGACAAACATTATCTTGCTTGGATTTCTGCTGTTTTTGTCAGGGGCCTTTTCCGGAACAGAAACAGCCCTTGTTTCCCTTGACAGAGTAACTGTAAGGCAGCTTGCAAAGAAGGGAAGCAAGTCAGCGAAAATAATTGAGGAATTCCAG
>JAFCFG010000049.1 GCA_017608725.1 Candidatus Iainarchaeum sp. | reverse complement strand
GCAAGCAATGCAAAAAAGCCCTCAAAGAAACGCATGATAATATCAGCCCAAACTTCCTTATTAATCTTTCTCTAGCCGGCAAATCCCGGCTGCAAATTAAGCCCATTCTCGCTAGGCTCGAATGGGCTGTGCTCGCTTCGCTCGCATTAGCCGGCAAATCCCGGCTGCAAATTAAGCCCATACTTCGCTCTGCTCAGTATGGGCTGTGCTCGCTAACGCTCGCACTTCCTCAAATCATCAATTGTTCCAATATCCAGGCACTTGCCCTCATAAACAACAAAGCCAGCCTTTTCCTTTCCAGCAAGGGCATTGATTGAATCAGTTAACTCAAATTCCCCCCTTTTGCTGATCCTTGTTTTGCGCAGGATGGGAAAAATCCTGTCGGAAAAAAGATATGCCCCCAAATTAACCAGGTTGCTCTCAATTTTCTTTTTGGGCTTTTCAACAATCTGCCTTAGCATTTTTCCCTCAACAAGGGCAACACCAAACCTCTCTGGCCTTTTTTCTTCCCTCAAGGCAACAACTGCATCAAAACCATTTACATTCATCAGCTTTTTCCAAAGCCCTGCCTGAACAATAACATCGCAGTAGGCAACAAGGAACCTTTTGCCTGTTCTGCCCTTTGCCTGCAGCACTGCATGTGCTGTTCCCATCGGGATTCTCTGGACAACATACCTAAGCCTCATTCCATTAAAGCTCTTGCCAAAGCGTTTCTTAATCAGGTTTCCCTTAAAGCCGATTACAATCACTGCCTCCTTCACTTCGGCCTTTTTCAAGGACTCAAGCACATGCTGCAGCAATGGCTTGCCCTTCAGTTCAACCAAAGCCTTTGGCATATCCTTTGTCAGAGGTTTCATTCTTACGCCCTGGCCAGCTGCAAGAACCACTGCTTTCATTCAGGTGCCTCCAGTTTGATTCTCTTCAAGCCCATCTTATTATATATGGAGTCCGAACTTATTATTCCCTCTCCTCTGCAAACAATTGCGTGCAATGCCTCAAATGGTGTTGCTTTGAATTTGTCCATCAAATCAGCAGCCGTTACTAAATCTCCTTCAGTTAAATTAGTGTCTTTTACTTTAATAAGGAAATGAGCTGCTTTCAGTAATTGCTCAGCCTTGATTTTCTCTCTATTGGAGTAAAACAATAACTCAATCAAAGTCAAACTCGAAGTCCAAATATCTTTTTCATGCTTTTTGTAAATCTTCTCCCCGTTTTTCTTTAACCAATCCTTTTCCTTAACCAAAGCAAGGATAAAGTCTGTTTCAGCGTACATTTAACCAACTTCGACTTGTTCCATCGCAGTTTTAAGAATGTCTTTTTTGATTTCTTTTACGTTTTTCTTTGACTTAATCAGTCCAGCAAAACTTTTTAAAGGGGCCTTTGGTTTCGACCATTGATGTAATCTTATCTCGCCGTCAGGCAAAACACTTACAATGTAGTGTTTTCCAAGCAATTTTTCCCTAACCTCTTTCGGTAAATAGATTTTACCTGTCTTGTCAACAGTAACTGTTTTCATAAAAAACCACAAAATAGCTATTTCCCAAAATATTTATAAATATTGGTAAAAAATCAATATTTTTACCAAATCTCACAATTTGATTTCCTCCAAATCCTTCGGAACAACAACATTGCCAAATTCCTGCCTTGCCTCGTTCTCCACATCTTCATTCCGCTTATACCTGGGAGAAATGTGAACAAGCACAAGCTTTTTCGCGCCTGTTTGAGAGGCCACCCAAGCAGCCTGCTTTGCCGTTGAGTGCTTTGTTTCCTTTGCCCTGCTTATATGCTTATCCAAAAAAGCTGCCTCGTGGAAGAGAACATCGCTTTCCTTTATTGCATCGAAGTAGCTGTCGCTAGGCAATGTATCCATTACAATTGAAACCTTCTTCCCTTTCCTGCCCTTGCTGTAATCCAGAACCTGCTCTGGCCTGAAGGTTTTGCCCTTAACCTTTACTTTGTTTCCCCGCTGCAGCTTGCTCCACAGCGGGCCTTCCGGAATCCCCAGCTTCAGTGCCTTTTCTCTCTGGAATTCAGCAACCTTGTCATTCTCTTTGAACACATACCCAAGGCAGGGAACATCATGCTTCAGGGGAACAGCCCTCACTGAAAACTTTTCCCCCCTGAACGCAAGCCCTCTTTTCACTTCCTTTGCCCTTATTTCAAAGCTGCGTCTGAACATTGCAAGGTTCATTACTTTCTGCACTTCTTTTTTCGTTCCCTTTGGCCCAATCACATGCAGCGGATAATCCCTGCCGTGCATTGACATTGTTGCAATCAAGCCAGGCAGGCCAAGCACATGGTCTGCATGGAAATGGCTCAGAAAAATTGCAGCAACCCTCATATAACTCACACCTGCCTTCATCATCTGCTTCTGGGTTCCCTCTGGGCAGTCAAACAAAAGCCAGTTTCCCTCAAAGCGCAAAGCGATGGCTGTCAAATTCCTCTCTACAGTGGGATTGCTGCAGCTTGTTCCCAGAACAACCAACTTTGTGGTCATGCAGAAAGATTAAAGCCTAAAGTTATTTAATTGGTTTGCGATTGGGTTGTGCTTTCCTTACAAGTCTTTTACAAAATAGTTTCCTCCTATTCTGTAACCGCAGCTTTTTGCCACCGCCCCATATGCCCTTTGCATGCCTTCCCGAATCTCCCTGACCTTTTTCCCAATCTTTCCATCAAAGTCCATTAGCCTTCCTGTGCCCCATTTTGAAATGTATCTCCTCATCTCCCCGTCTGGGTAGGGCCCAAGAATTTCCGGAAAGCGATAATAAAAAAGGTTTTCCGGCCTGCTTATTTTTACCTGCTTGAAGCCGCATTTTTTTGCATGCTTTTCAACCAGTTCAACCATGGAATTGATGACAGGCTTCCCTGTAGCCTGCCTCAACCTGTCCAAAGCAGCTTGCTTTCCTCCAGCGCCCTGCATTGATTCAATGATAACAGCGTTTTTTTCAAAGCCCAAATTCAATTCCGCAATATTTGCATACCAGCCCTCCCCCTCAGCAGCCGCTTTCAGTGGGCAGGCCCCAACCACAACAGGCGACTCGTGGCCCAGGCCCCCCCCATCTTAATCACAAACTTGTTTCTTTTCCTGCCAACTATTTCAAAAGGAAATGTTCTGATGAAAGCTTTGCCAAATTTCAGGATGTTTTCAAATCTAAGGTGGCCTGGCTCCACATATTTGCCTTTGGCTATCCGCCCCCTCATATTTCAAATTTCAAATACCTTTTTTAATTCTTCCAACTTATATCTATTGCTTATGGCTAAGGGAAATAAGAAAGGGCTGCAATTTAAGAGCACTGCTGAAATTCCTGTTCCAAAGAGAATAGTTGACCAGGTAATTGGCCAGGACAAGTCAGTTGGGCTCATTAAGAAAGCGGCAGCACAAAAAAGAAATGTCCTGCTTATAGGCCAGCCTGGAACAGGAAAGAGCATGCTAGCCCAGGCAATGGCAGAAATCCTGCCATTAAGCGCGCTGCATGACATTCTTGTTTATCCAAACCCTGCCGATCCCAACAACCCAAAGGTCGTGCGTGTAAAGGCAGGCCAAGGCAAGCAGATTTTGCAGCAAAGCAGGTTAGAAGCGCAAAAACAGGAAGACAACATGCGCCTGATTGGTTTTCTCCTGCCCTTAGGGTGGTTTATTCTTGCATCGATTATTTGGCAGCTTGGATGGGTCAGCGATATTGTATTTGCAGCGTTGCTTATCCTCGGCGGCTTTCTAATGGTTGGATTTGCCTTGGGAACCCAGATGAGGGTCAAAGGAACAAAAAAGACGCCAAAGTTGTTGATTGACAATGCAGGGAAGAAAACCGCGCCATTTGTTGAAGCAACAGGCGCGAGGGCAGGTGCACTTCTTGGAGATGTTAGGCATGATCCGCTTCAATCAGGCGGTCTTGGCACGCCACCGCATTTGAGAGTGGAACCCGGAATGATTCACAGGGCCTCCGGCGGAGTGCTTTTCATTGATGAGATATCAACTTTAAGCCCTAAAAGCCAGCAGGAATTGCTTACTGCAATGCAGGAGAAAAAGTACAGCATCACAGGGCAAAGCGAGCTGAGCTCTGGTGCAATGACGAGAACAGAGGCTGTACCGTGCGATTTCGTTTTGGTTGCTTCTGGAAACTACCAGGATTTGAAAAAAGTGCACCCTGCCCTAAGGTCAAGAATCAGGGGCTACGGTTACGAGATTTACATGAATTTGGACATGCCTGACAATGAGGGGAACAGGCAGAAGCTTATTCAGTTCGTTGCCCAGGAAGTGAAGAAGGATGGAAAGATTCCCCCATTCAGCAGGGCAGCTGTTGAAAGCATTATCTTTGAGGCAAGGAGAAGAGCAGAGAGGAAGAACAAGCTTACATTGAAGCTGCGGGACCTGGGGGGCCTTGTTAGGGCTGCCGGTGACATTGCAAAGGAAAAGGGCCACAAGCTTGTTATGCCTGAGGACGTCATCCAAGCAAAATTCAGTGCGAGAACGCTTGAACAGCAGATGGTTGACAAGTTCCTTGAAATAAAGAAAGATTATGATGTTTACTTAACCGAGGGCAGCGCTGTTGGAAGGGTCAATGGCCTGGCAGTAAGCGCTGACGGTTCAGCCGGAATGGTTATGCCAATTGAGGCTGAGATGGCTCCCGCTGCCAGCAGGGCTGAGGGAAAGCTTATTGCAACAGGAAAGTTGGGTGAGATTGCAAAAGAGGCAGTGCAGAATGTAAGCGCTTTGATTAAGAAGTTGAGTGGAAAGGACATAAGCAGGCATGACCTGCACATTCAGTTCCTGCAAACTTATGAAGGCGTAGAGGGAGACAGTGCAAGTGTCAGTGTTGCAACAGCTGTTATAAGCGCTGCAGAGGAAATCCCGATAAAACAGAGCGTGGCAATGACCGGCTCGCTTTCTGTCAGGGGGGAGGTTCTGCCGGTTGGCGGCATTACTGCAAAGATTCAGGCAGCGATAAAAGCCGGTTTTAGGGAAGTGATTATTCCAAAATCCAATATGCAGGACATTATTTTGTCCAAGCAACAGCTGCAGAAAATAAAGGTGATTCCTGTTTCAAGTTTGAATGAGGTTTTGAGAAATGCTTTTGTTTCAGGCAGGAAAACAACCAAGCTGTTGGGTAGCTTGAGTAAATTAATAAAGCTAATGCCAACATCCTTAAGGAAAGAGATTGCAAAAAGCACAACAGCCTAATTGCTTACTGTTATCTTGCCGTGTGAAACATTGGAAGTTGCAAAAAGCACAACAGCCTAATTGCTTACTGTTATCTTGCCGTGTGAAACATTGAATTTTCCCTTAAAGATTTCAACCTGCTTGTTTGTTCTGCTGTCCCTGTAAACAATGCTCCTCTTTCTCTTGTCAATTGACTCCACCTTGCCAATCCATGTCCCTTCGTTGGTGTAAATAGGCAGGTCAATAAGCAATTTTGTTACCTTTTCCCTTATGTCCATTACCTCACTTAGCCTGAATGTAATCAGCAGTATGATAAAGCTGCCCAGTATTGTGGCCAGGAACCAGTTTAGGTCTGCCAAGCGCAGAAATACAAGGGTTCCAGCATCAAGAATCCACCATAGCAGAATAATGCTTACTCCCATTAGAAGGTATTTTCTTAAAAGGAATGCTTTCCTTAAATGCACCACATCAATGCATCTTCCAACCACTACGCTCAATGCGGCAAGAACAATGAAAAGATAGGTTGACCTGGCAATTGTAACCGAGTCCAACAGCAGCTCTGTTATCTCCATTGTATTGAACTTAGTGTAAGCTGTAATGCCGCCAAAGCCAAGTATGAACAGGCTGCCTATGTAAAAAGGGAAAGAGGGCCTTTGCACTGAAATGCTGCCTGTAACGCTTCTGAATGCATTCAAAATAGGCTCCTCTATCCCAAAGCCCTTCATTAGGAGGTAGATTCCCAAGACAAACGCAATTATTTGCAGGCTTCTCTCAGGGCTTATTGTAACAAATGCAAAGAATAACAGCAAGAGAATCCCTGGAATGCCGAAAATAATCCTTGAAATATAGGGGTCCTTCAAGGCTTCCCTTATTGTAAAGAAAGCTGATTCAATTTGCTGGGCTTGCTTTATTACAACTGTTTCCTTTGAAACAATTTTGGCCCTGCTCTGCAGTATTGGAATTATCTGGTCGTCTTCTGCACCATCTGTCACCAAAACAAAGCCGCTTGGCTTCACTTTTTTCATTATCTTGTCAAGCTGTTCGTTGATTATTTTGTCTGATTTGAAGCCAGCTTTCCCATGCCCTGTTAGGGTTGCAAGCTCAAGTTTTTTCATTGTCTTGCTCAATTCATCGAATTTCTTTACTGCAGCAAACATGCAGTTTGCATCAGCTTCCCCTGGGTCAGCCACAGCCAGTGCAGTAGCAGCCTTTAGGTTTGCTTCCCTGCCTAGAACTGGCCCTTCTATGCCTGTTTTTTTGCCCAAATCATTGTCCCTGTCAACGCAAACTATGAGCAAATTATCCATTTTTGGTCAATTCCTATATAGATAGAATTATATATAATAGATTGGCTAAAATATATTTAAAGGTGTCTAAATAAAGGTGTCTGAAGTGGAAACAGAGGGAGCAAAGCAGTTGGTTTTTCTTGTCATAATTTTTTTAATTATTGCTGTAATTTTCCTGCTGTTCAGCAACCTTGATGTAATGATGCAAAACGCGTTGTGGGTAATCCTGATAGTGCTCTTTGTTTTAATTGTTTGGAAATTTGATTTCCTCCTTACACTGAAGGATTATGAGAGGGCAGTAATAATGCGCTTTGGAAAAGTGAACAGGGTCGGAGGCCCTGGTTGGTGCGTTATGATTCCTGGCATTGAGGAAAAAGTAAAGGTTGATTTGAGAACCCAGACAATTGACATCCCAAAGCAGGATGTTGTAACACAGGACAACATCGAGCTGCATATTGA
>JAFCFG010000048.1 GCA_017608725.1 Candidatus Iainarchaeum sp. | reverse complement strand
ATTGCTTTAAAGCCTTTTTTGGGGCTTTGCACAAAAACCCCCTGGGAAAAGTTTTTTGCTATGCAAAAACAGGGCCTTTTGCCGAAGCAAAAAACGGGGAAAATTATTTCAAATACTTTAACATTACCTTTACAAGCCTTGGGTGCCTCACCAGCTTCTTTGCAACCATTTTCACTGAACCAACCAGGTCTCCCTCTGCTAGCTTCATTACATCTTCACCTGTAATGCTCTTTGCAAGGGTTTCAAAGTTGTCATCGCTCAATTCCTCCAGCATATGCCTTTGCTTTAGGAGTTTTTGCAGGGTATTGCCCCGCTTCTTATACCATTGGCCACTATACTGCTGCAAAAAGCCGTGGGAAAAATTCTTTTTTTTCAGGGCCTTTAATGCGACTGCTGCAGCAATGTCGGCTGCCTCCATTGCAATGCCCATGCCCCCGCCATGGATTGGGTTAACCTGATGGGCAGCATCACCAATAACAATCAAATTGTCTGCAGTCATCTCCTGCAAGAAGCCGCCAACTGGAATAGTTCCAGCATTCACTTCAATAATGCTTCCGTTTCTCAAGCCAGGCTGGCCTGCAATGAACTTATCCAAATATTCCTTTGCTGTCTTTTGTTCCTTGCCGGCAATGCCAATGCCAACATTTGCATGGTTCTTTCCCTTTGGAAATATCCAGCAATAGCCCCTGGGGGCAACCCCTCTGCCAAAAAACAAGTGGATGTAATTTGGGTTTCCAAAGGAAATGTTTACCATCTCATACTGGTAGCCGGCATCAATGTCATTCAGGCTTATTGCAGTGTTGAGGCCAAGCTTTCTTGCAACAAGGCTTTCAGTGCCGTCAGCTGCAATTACCAATGGAGCAGTGTATTGGGTCTTCTCTCCCTGCTCCAGGCAGGTTACAAGCACTTGGCCCTGCTTTCTTTTAAAGTCAAAAGCATAGCACTTTGTTTTAATCAAAGCACCTTTCCCTGCTGCCTGTTTTGCAAGCTCCTTTTCAAAAATCCTTCTTTCAATCACGTAACCAGAAACCTTGCTGAATTTTATTACAATGCTACGCATGCTGGGAGAATAAAGAGCGGCACCGTTAATTGGCTGGAGGCACCATCTCTTGTTTGGGTTTATGCCAAGCTTCTTCATCCATGCCAGGCCAAGCCCCTCACCACACCTCTTTGGGACGCCAATCTCCTGCTTTTTGTCTAGGCAGAGAACCCTTGCCTTGGCCCTTGCAAGCTTTGCTGCTGCCCTCAAACCAGCCGGGCCTGCCCCAACAACAATTACATCAAATTCCTGCATGAAATCACTTCCCAATGCCCATTGCTCCAACAGGGCAGACCCTGACGCAGGCAGCGCAGTTAGTGCACTTTTTCCTGTCCACAACTATCTCTGTTCCAAGCAATTCAATTGCTGCTACAGGGCAGACTATCAGGCAGCCAGCGCAGTGGCAGCATTTTTCCCTGTCGTTTACAGCAACCATCCTTTGGCACCCAACAATTTAGGAAAAAATAGGTTAATAAAGGATTTAAAGCATTATTCCTTTAAAAGAAAGGGGTTGAAAAAAGTGTGTCTTGCAATTCCCGGAAAAATAATTGAGCTGAAGCAAAGGGGAAAAAAGGCAGTGATTGAACAGCCTGGCACACAGAGGGAAGTGTTCAACGCAATTGATGCAAAGGAAGGGGAATTTGTTCTGGTGCAGCAGGGATTTATAGTTGAAAGGATTAGCGAAAAAGAGGCGAAAGAAGCATTGGAAGTGTTTGCACATGGCTAAGCTACCAAGGAAGCAGAGAACGGGCTCTTTTCTGTAAGTTTTCAGGGTTTGGTTTGCACATGGCTAAGCTACCAAGGAAGCGAAACACAGGGAAAGCAGTACATGTGGCGGTAACAAGGAGGAAACCGAAGATACCGCCAGGACTGGCCAAAAAGCTTAGGCGAACATACGCTAAAGAGAAGGGAAAGCCAGGGCAAAAAATGGATTTCAAGGCTTAATTGCCCTAAGCGTTTGCTCAGTGAATTTCCCCAGGTTGTTTAATTCGGTTCTGGAGATTTTTTCAATTGCGCTGTTCCAGTGGACTGAAATGAAGTCACCGGGTTTCAATTGCAGGTTGAATGGGTTCTGGACTGTTTTTATTCTTTCCTTGAGCTTTAGTTCGCTTCCCTCAAAAAGCAATTCAATCCCCTTAACCCTGACTCCCTTTGCTGAAATTGACTTAACCTGTGCCCACTGAACAAGGCAGTTGGAGAGGTTTCCAATGATTGGCTTTACTTTTGGGCTAATGAAGTTCACGTAAAGAACATGCATGCTGTGGTGCGGTAAAATGTTATCAGGCAGCCCTGCTGCCTTTTTCTCTGCAATGCTCCTTGGTAAGCCATGCAGCTGAAATGAGAGGATTGTCTTCTGCATTTCAGTGTACTGCACGTTTTCAAGAAGCCTGTTGCCAATCCAGTAGGCTTCAACCACAGCCGGGTCAAATGGCTGCATTTGGTTTGCATCTGCAATGAGCTGAAGATAGGAATGCAGGGCATAAAAATCCTTCAGCTTGTTCTTTGCAATGGCTGCTCTGTGCTGGCTTGGACTTGAAATAAATTCAAGAAAGGACTGCCAGCTTTCCCTTGGGCCGCAATAGCCAAGCTTGTTTGCTGGAAAAGAGTAGGGGCAGGCCTTAAGCAGTGAGTTAATACTTCTCTGGTGCAAATGAAAGCCTCTTTGATTTGCTTTCATGGAGAAAAAACCCTGTGCCCACAATTAAAAAGATCCCTGCAACAATTAAGAGGAAACCAAAAGCCTGCTGCAATGCAAGGGGTTTTCCCAGAAAGGCAAAGGAGAGAAATCCTGTGATGGGCTGGGCAAGCAGCAAAACAGCAGTTGCCTTGTGAACAGGCAGGTATTTCAAACCGGAGTAAAACGTGAATACATAGGCAAACAGGAATGCTGCCGTAAGCAGAACCCAGTAAATTTGGCTGGTTGAAAGGGCAATTGGGCCAAGGCTGTCTGAAAAAACAAGAAACAACAGAATGAAAATGCTGCCGAAGGACATTCTGCCAAAGGCAACAACCCTGCCGTGTGTTTCCCTTAAAACATGCTTTGCAAGCGTGTTTTCAGCTGCCCAAAGGCCTGTTGCAGCAAGGATTAGCATTTCAGGCAAGCCAAAGGAACTGATGCTAAAGAGAAGGAAGTTCCCTGCAAACAAGAGAAGGGCGGCTGCAACAAACCTTCTGCTTATCTTTTCCTTCAGGAAAATCACTGCAAACAGCGATGCCCAAATGAATAGGGTTTTGTGCAGGAAGCCGGCGTTGATTGCCGTAGTCATCTTCAAGGCATAGAAGTACAAGAGGAAGGGAATGCTCCCGCCGATTAAGCCAATTGCAGCAAGCTGCAGCCACTGCTTTCTTGAAAGGCTTTTTATTGCATTAAATTCCCTTATCAAAACAATGAGGGAAAACAGAAAAACAGCTACAACCGCGTTTTTCAGGAAAGTGAAAACAAACGGATTGAATCCCTTTACCCCAAAGTTGTTTGCAAAGATGCTTACTCCGCTTACAAGTGCTGTAAGGAATACTAAAACAAGCCCCTTTCTCTCGCTCATGGTAAGGATTGAAAGTGATAAAACGATTAAAAATATAATGTGGCGGCACAAAGGCTGCCCAATATCTCTGCATTTGAAGCACAATTTAAGGCATTAAGTTTAAAAGTATTCAACACCCTGCACAGCTGCATTAAGGCCCGGGAATGCCTTCTGCTTCTTAAAGGCAATTCAGGCCATTATAATGGAGACAAATATTTCGCCAAAGAATTGCGTACTAGGCACCATGTTACCCATTCCTTAATTCCTGCTGCCGTCTAAGAAATTTTTGCGTCACCATCGCCTTTATAGTTCAAAGAGTCATCATTCTGACTTAGGGCTTTCAGGGCAGCCCTGTCATATGGCTCCCTGGACAGGATAAGCTTTGAAATGTGCTTGATTGCCAAGGCCCTTGCTGAATCAACAGCTTCCGAAGTCGTATGGTTCTTTATTATTGACAGTGGAACCTGGTTTGATACTTCAAGAACCGGCTTGGCTGCAATATCTTTCAATGGGTTTGATTCAAATTTGTTTATTCTTGGAAACCAGAACTCACCCACATAACCTATGAATGACCTGCAGCCTTTGCCAACAGCAGACTTTCCTAACCTGGCAACGCAGTTGCAAGCCCTGGCAAATGTTATTGTGCCTTTCAGCAAATGAGATGAAGACTCATCAAGAATAGTTTCAAGATTGTGGCCGCACATTTCGCTTTCACTCCCATGGCCGTTGAAGAACACGAAGTTGGGCGGGCTTTTTTCAAGCCTGCTTTGCACCTCTGCCCTTGTTGCTTTTGAACCATCTGACTTGTCAACTGTCCAGCCATGGTCTTCAGCTGACTTTATTACTTCCTTGGACCATTCGTGCAGGTAGTATGTTCCCTTGTCGTGTTTTGGCCTTGTAATAAGCAGCCTTGTCATTCAACCATCTTTGCAAACTTTGGCAGCTTCCTCAAAAAATTGAGCTCCATTTCTGTTGCTGCCTTTCCCACTTCTGTGCCCTTTTCAACCTGCTCAATGAGCTGGTCCCTGGTAAAGTCCCCGTATTTGCCAATGGAGAAGCTTACGTCTGGCGGGACAGCATTCAGCCTTGTAACAACCAGCTTCTTCAAATATTTTTCATCCACGTTAATCACCCAGCAAGCCAACCTCATCCATGAGCCTTAGTATCTGCTCTCCCTTCTTTGTTTTGCCTTTGATTTCAATGTTGGCCGTTGACCAGTTATAAGGCTCATCACCTATGACTGCAACTATTTCGTCCCGCAGGCTGTCAGGTACCTTGGCTAAAGTCTTAAAGAACTTGCTCCTCAGCAGCTCAATATCTTTTTCTTTGGGCATAATCTCCACCTTGAATATAAGAGCATTTTTGGCTTAAATAACTTTCTATCGCTAAAAATTTTTCTTTGTTGAGAGCATTGATGCTCTTCCTTTTATGCGCATTACGTCGTTTGAATTGAAGCCTGAAATGCTTTTTTTGCACAGCAGTTCTTTGGTTATGGCTTTTTTTTGGTTGCTTCACTTCTGGCCGATTTGCAGTATAACCATATATTGGCATCCCTTGCCCTAACTGCACTTCTCTGAATTCCATACAAAAAATATGCCCCTAAACGTCCTTTAAAAGATTTATGGGGAGGAAAAAAGGCCTAGAATGCCTTCTGCTTCTTAAAGGCAATTCAGGCCTTGAATGTTCCCTGGACAACAAACCGGGCTGGGAGGCTGATGAAAGAGCTTGGAAAGCGAACAAAAAAGAGGCCAACGCCCAGGTTTGCCAAGGGCCTGAAGGCAATCCTTCAGGCCGTACTCAAACGCTATTTTCTCCCGCCAGAAAAACGCAACTATAAAAACATTTTTGGGAGTAACAATATAAGCAGCGGTTGAATTCTAACCAAAAAGTTACACCGCCAGTTTTTTGGTTTTGTTGTTTGGTCAATTAAAACAATTTCATGCAAAAAAAATTCCAACTCCACAAAATTTTAAATAACCAAAATGGCATTGAAAATTCCTTTGGTGCAGAATCAAATTGAAAAAGGGGGAATGGCATTGAAAATCCTTGTAGCTGGCAATCCACTGGTTAGGGGAGACAGGCTTGCATTGGAAGTAGCGGAAAGGCTTGGGGAAAAGCTGCGGGGAATTGAATTTGAGGAGATTGGCTCATTGGACGGGATACAGGAAAACTCAGGCTTATACATAATGGATGTTGCTCTTGGCCTTAAAAAAGTGGAATTGGTTGAGGATTTGCGTAAGCTGCAAACAAAGCAGCCTGTTTCCGGGCACGATTTTGATTTGGCCATGGAGCTAAAGCTGTTGCATAAGCTGGGAAAAGTGGGCAAGGTGAAAATCATTGCAATCCCGGCAAATTACCCAATTAAGAAAGCAGCGGAAGAAGCAGAAGCCCTTTTGAAAAAAATCAATGCCTGAATGCATTCCGGAGAAAAGGGGCTGCAGCAAGGCTGCCAGCGAGGAAAGAAGCCAGGGTTGCAAGCGCTGCCCCCTCAAGGCCTGCTTGGAGGAGAAGGGCTTTGTTATGGTGCAGCAATTCCCACCTGATTTAAAAAGCAGGGCAATTCTTGATAACCATGCAGGGTTTGCTCTGCACACTGTTTATGCCAGGGAATGCAGGCAAGAGAAAAAGAATGTCAGGGTATTTTTCCATTGCAGGTGATTGCCACTTCCCTCTCAAAACCCGTAGCATCAGTATAGGTCAGGGTGAGGGCACCAGCCAAAGTAAGGCCTGAATGACACGTGCGCCCACGGGTGCCTGGCTGCGTGGGCTCACAGATCGGGGTTATTTCAATCGTGCCCCCTGATGGTATGGTTCCCGGGACGACAACATGGCCTGTTTCTTTGAAGCCTGTTCCTGACCCCTTTACTGCTTGAGACTCAAGCGTTATGTTCCCGCCAGTGGCATTCTGCAGCTTGATTTTCTGGTTCTCTGAATCCAGGACATAGCCCTTTAGAGGCATCTTTGACGGGTCGCTGCTGTTGCATGTAACGCCCCCGCTCAAATTGCCAAAGGCAAATATAAGCAAGCCTACAACAGTTGCAACAACAACCAGGGCCCAGCTGTAAGTGATTAGATATTCCAAACCAGCCTGTGCTTTTGCCTTCATAGAGGAATCAAAATAATATATAGAAAAGGGGTATTTAATTGTTTCTTTTTAGTTGGCTTTGCCAAGTTAGTTGAATGTAATTTGGTTTAAACCGATTCTCTTTGGTTGCTACTGCTGGTGTTTGCATTTAATTCTTCAGGTTTTTTCGGTTGCGCTTAATTGTTTTTTTTGTTGGGCTTCAATTGTTTTTTTTGGTTGGGTTTCAATTGTTTTTTTCCTTTTCAACGCTTTTTCCAATTCACTTTCAGGAAATGGGTCGCGCAGCTTATGCAGGGATCATAGGCCCTAATCAGTTTCTCTATTTCCAGGTTTGC
>JAFCFG010000047.1 GCA_017608725.1 Candidatus Iainarchaeum sp. | reverse complement strand
AAAAGGTTTTTTGGATCCCGGCTGGGGCATAAGCCATCGAACGAAGTGAGATGGCTTTCCTGCAGGGTTCTGGGTTTTCGCAAACCTTTTTTCCAAAAAAGGTTTTTTGGATCCCGGCTGGGGCAATTTCTTTTCCTTCACTGCTGTGGCGCGTAGTAGATTTTTTCTGTTTTGAAAATGGTTATCCAGCTGAATTCCTTTATTATTTCTGGAAAGCGCATTCTAATTTCCCGCATCAATTCGTGGAATTGCTTTGGGATTTGCAGCATTACCTCGAACTCCAAGTCGCTTACACCGATTGCCTCTGTTACAAACATTACGTTTATTTTGCTCTTAAGGAAAGAAATGAGTTGCTGGTATTTTTCAGGCGAGAGCTCCTGTAAGCGAAGGAAAACCTTGTGCCAGGTGTAGCCTATTTTCGCATAATCCAGAACAACCATATAGCCCAAGATTATTTTGTTCTTTTCAAGCCGGTTTATTCTGTACTTTACTGTCTTGTCTGAGATGCCAAGCTGCCTGCTGATTTCAACAAGCGACACCCGGCTGTTTTTTGCCAGAATTTGCAATATTTTGCTGTCAGTCTGACTTATTTCAAAGCGCGAGAACTTTTGTTGCATAATCAGTTCATGCAGTGTTTTCTCGTTTGTGAGATATCTGTGTGAGATGTGGTGCGCCCTCACAATAAATGAAACATCAACTGTTTTAAGGAACTCACCAAACCTGAATTTCAATTCTTTCACAGCATTATCAAAATCAAGCATATCCCTGCTCCAGAAGATCATTGCAAGGTCGTATGCTCCATCAAGCCTCAGAACCCAGCCAACATCAGGCATTTGCAAAGCAAATTTAACTATCTCCTCCTCGTTGTAACTTCCCTGCAGCTTTATCCACAGCCTTGCGCTCAGCCTCTGCAGCTTGAAAACATCGATTACAGCATAATAGCCGAGGATTACTTCGTTTCTCTCCAGCTTTTCCAAGCGCTGCTTTACTGCCTGCTTTGACAAACGCACCTTCTTGGCCAAAGCAGCTATTGGTTGCCTTGAATTTTTGTCCAGTTCAGCCAGCAGTTTCCTATCAATCAAGTCCAGCTTATACATATTTTAACAATTGTAAAAAAATTAATATAAATATTTCGATTAGTTCTGAAAAATATTGAAAATTATTATTAATCTGTAGAGAAGATGTTTATTATGGAGGCACATAGTATGAGTGCTTGCATTAAAGGGCTTGAGGGCTGCGAACTGGCACAGTGCCCTTGAGGTGAAAGAAGATGGGCAGAGAATGGATTACTGCTATTGTAGCGGAAAGGCAGGAAAAGTTTGATTTGAAGAGGCATGCAAGTGCCTCAGACCATTGCAAATTCAGGTTGTAAAAGGCTGCGGATTTAGCAACTATTGGACAGTGATTTTCAGTGGAAACTTGCTTAGCAAGGTTAGCAGATGAGCACAGCAGCGATGTCTTGTTCTTTCCAAAAATGGAGAGCCTTGCTCTTGGCTATATTGCAAGCCATCTTAGGGCTGCTTCCCTAAAAGCAAGGATTGTGGACGAGGAAATATTTGGGCTCTCGAGAGAGCAGACAGTAAAGCAGTTGCTGGAAGCAGACCTAATTGGCTTTACCGCGATTGCAAAACCCCAGATTTTTTCAATCATTGAAACTGTAAAAGAACTTAGGCAACGAGGATGCAATGCACATGTTTCAATTGGAGGCCAGTACGCGACCTTTTTGTTCAAGGAACTGCTTAGCTTGCAGGGGCTATTTGATTCTGTTGTTCGCTTTGAGGGAGAGCAAACCTTTGTGCAACTAGCAAAGGCGATTGAAGAGAAAAAATCCCTTAAAGGGATTAAAGGGTTAGCATTCAAATTGAATGGCAAAATAAAAGAAAACAAATTGAGGCCCCTTATCCCAGACCTCGATAGAATGCCCTTTCCCGCAAGGGATACTCTGCCCCTAGTGTTGCAAGCAGGCGGCCTACCTGCAATTAGCAGCAGCAGAGGCTGTTATAATAAATGCAGTTACTGCAGCATCAGCAGCTTTTACTCGATTCCAAGTGGCAAGCTGTTTCGCTTTAGGAGCGCTGAAAACGTTTTGAGTGAATTGCAGGGATTGAAACAGCGCTTTCCTGGCATCAACGAGGTTTGGTTTGTTGACGACAATTTTGTGATTCCTGGCAAAAAGGGATTGAGAAGAACAACCAAATTGTGTAAGGGAATAAAGAAGCTTGGGCTGCAGTTTGACATCTACCTAAGGGCAAGCGATGTGAATGAAAAGCTGATGCGCTTGCTTAAGCAAAGCGGCCTGCAGAGCATCTTCATTGGCGCGGAGGCAGCGAACGATTTTACTTTGCAGCACTTGTTCAACAAAAACATTTCCACAAAGCAGACACTGCAGGCAATCCGCCTGTGCAACAGAATGAAAATAAGCGTTGACCCTGGATTCATAATGTTTCATCCCTGGACAACGATGCAGGAAGTAGAGCAGAACATACGCTTTCTGGAAGCTACACAGCAGTACACTTTGTACGGAATCGTGAGTTATCTCACGCCCTATACTTTTACTCCTATTGGGAAAAGGATGCTGAGCAGGCAACTGCCCTACAAAAAGCCGAGGTTTTTGCCAAATCAGCAATTAAATGATTTTGTAGCATATGAAATAGAGGATGAGAGAGCAGAATTGCTGCTTTGCTTGACATTGAAGGCGTTTGAGGAATTCAGAGAACTGCCAGGGCTGTTTTCAAAATTGAAGTTGCGGATTAGAAAATTGAAATCAGCTGGGCGAAAAAAAGAAGCAGTTGTTTTGGAGAAAAAATGGTTCCAAGATGTTAAAGAAATGAATCAGGCTGGAATGCGCTTCTTCAAGGAATTGTTTTATTTCATGCAGGAAACGGAATTACGCGACAGCAAAATAAAACCCTTTTTCACAGACTTCAGGTCAAGGATTAGGGCATATGTTGCAGAAACCAAAGCAGGGCTTTCTTTAATTATTTAACCTTTTCTAATCCAAGATATTTGAAATGGCTACAACTACTACAAGGATAAAGAGGGCTGTTGCTGATACAATTGACAGAACCACTCATTTGGATGTTGCAAAGGCAACTCAGACAATTGCAAAGAAGCTTGGTTTGAGGGAAAGGCTGATTAACTACACACATGTTGAGTTCAGAAATAAGATGAATGAGTACGGTTACAAGTCAACGCCCTACAGTGAGAGGATTCTCTTTTTGCCGCACTGTATGCGAAACAGCAGGAGCTGCAAGGCAAAGTACAATGACGAAGGGCTTCAGTGTCTAGGATGTGGAAAGTGCGATTTGGCAGCATTGATTAAGATGGCAAAAGAGCTTGGCTACAAGGCAGCTTATATAACTCCGGGCGGCAGCATGGTGCAAAAGCTGACAAAAAAGCACAAGCCAAAGGCAATCATGGGGGTCTGCTGTTATGATGAGGCGAATATGGCGTTTGACAAGCTTGCTGGAACTGGGATACATGCCCAGGCCTCGCTTTTGTTGTTTGATGGCTGCAAGGACACGAAAGCGAATTTGGCTGATGTAAGGGAGAAAATGGAATTGATTGACCAAAAGGTTTTGGAAAAATCAAATGAGAAAAAAAATTGAATGTTTTTTTATTGCAAGGCAAATTAATTGAAAAATGGTTTTTAAAAGCCCGAATTAAAATAATTTTTAATGCTTATTGGGTAAAAATTTGTAACTGCCTCGGTAGCTCAGTGGCCAGAGCAGCTGCCTTGTAAGCAGCAGGTCGAGGGTTCAAATCCCTCCCGGGGCTTCAATGAAAAAAGCAAGGGATTTTCTCGCAAAGCTGAGGCAAAAGGGCGCATTCACTGTGCAAGAGATAAAGGAGAGAACAGGGCATTATGGCCCAAAGGGACCGAAGCAAAAGGCAAAGAGAAAGAAGAAGTGAATTGCCCTTAGTGTGCTGTTGCAGGAATTGGGTGTTTTGGTTTTGCCTGTTCCCTTAACTTTTTCAAATCCCGCCTGTACAGGTCATCAATCAGCTTTTTTCCGTTTTTCCTCTCCCATTCCTCTATGGGCAAGCCGAACTGCTTCTGTATTTTGTCCCTGTACCATTGCGGTATAACATTGAATGCGCAGAACGGAACAATTGGTTTTTTAGGGTCAGGAGTAGCGTAGTGGATGGCGCAGTTCTGGACCCTCTGAATGTCATAATTGTACAAATCCATAAAGTGCATCATCCCAACAAACATGCTTTTATGGTGGAATGTCCCCAAGCTTCGGTAATCGTGCTTTATGAATACATCGAACAGTATTTTGCCCAAATTAAGGCCGTTTGGCATCTTCTTTTTGTCAATAAAAGAGTTCAGTTTGAAGAGGCTCTTTGCACCAACAATATACTTGCTTTTCCCGTTTTTCAACTCCTCTGTTCTCTTGTCCAAGAACTCAATAAAGCCGGGAATATCGAGAAAGCGCGTGATTGGAACAATCTTTTTTCCGTCCTTGAACAGGTAGGTTGCCTGGCCACAGGCAAAGTGGGCTGTTAACTCATACTGGGGCTTTTTCCTCAGTTGCTCAATAAACCGTGCAACAGGAACAACAGTGGGAACTGGATAAAAGTCATCAACTGTTACTTCTCCGTTTGTTTGGTCTTCAATCGCGTGAATTACATCCGGAATCGTTATCCTGAATTTTTCCCTCTCTTTTTGGGGCATCCGCCCAACTAAAGAAACAGGCTGGAAGTTAATGCCCCTGATTATATCAATATTGTCAAACCCAAAGCGCAGGATATCTCCAATCTCGTGGTCGTTGACTGTTCTGATTACTGTTGGAACAAGCACAATGCCCATATTGGCTTTTCTGCAGTTTTCGAGAACGCCTGGAATCTCCCAATGGTTCTTTGGGTTGGTTTTCTCTGTTACTCCGTCAAAGGAAAGGTACAATGTGTTGATCCCTGCTTCCCTCACCTTTGAGGCCAAAGAAGGGTCCTGGCTGATTCTAATCCCGTCAGTATTCAATTGCACGTGGTCAAAGCCAAGCTCCTTGCACAGCCTGATTATTTCAACCAGGTCATCTCTCAAAGTGGGTTCACCGCCAGTGTTGTGAGCAAGTAGGAGGCCAAGACCTGCAAAAAATGCTTGGGAACCTGGGACGGATACATCGTATACATACTTATTAGAAGCAGCTGCTTTTGATATTTTTGTTATTTTGAAAAAACCTATTTTAGCATGGGAGATTTCGTTCAATAGGGCATTGAAAGGGATATTGTTGGCTGAGAAATAGTTTACGATTTCTGCCAAATTTCTCTTGAAAACTGATTTATCATATTTTAACCTCTTAAGCAAATAGGAAATTCTGTGGTCTTTTACTTTGCAGTTGATTAATTCTTTGACAGTTGAAATTGGGATTCTTAAATGATTTGAGGCATGTCTTTCCTCTTTTGCGAGGTATGACAGGAATTTTTTCCTATGGGGCCCATCAAGATACCACAAGGCATTTGAAAGATTTTCTTTGCCCCCTATCACAACCCTGTACTTCAATGAATGGGAAAAAATAAATTGCCCTGTTTTTTTTACCAAATGGGGTTTTGCGGTACTTTTTTCAATTTTTGGAACAATCCCCAGTTGGAGGTGCAGCGCAATTAATCCTGAGGCAAGGGTTTTGCTTACTGTGTTATGGTTTATCTCGTATCCTGATTCTCTCATTTTAAGATGCCCATCACACTTGAAGTAGGCTTTCAAAAATTCCTTCTTTAACTCACTTGAAACATTGAATATAAACCAGGGAACAGACTTTGTCAAGGCCTTCTGGCCACAGCCCAGGGCCTCGAAGAATAACTTGTAGAGCTGGCCCTCAACGTATATCTGCAAAGCGGTTCCGTGTAATATTTTTTTCCTAAAACTGGTTTTTCCAAAAGTCTTCTTTAAGCAAAAAATAAAGTCATTTATTAGACTTCTTTCCTTTAAACTAAAAGTAAATATGACTCCGTTTTTGTAGCTGCAGCCTTCCCCAGTGTAGTAGCCCACTAATCTGACTAGTTCAGGGGAAATTTCAAGTTTGATAGGAAGCTCTTTCCCTTCAACAGAATTGAAGTATCTGAGAACCTTGGCTTCAGTGCAACTGGACTTTTTGAAAGTTGAATATTTAACAAAGCCCCATTTAATTCTTCTTCTTTCAATTGACTCAAATTCTTTGAGAGATTCTTTTGGAAAGCCCCCCACCATGATTTTGTTTAAAGAGAGGGGGGAAAACCTCTCAATGAAACTAAGGAGGTTCAATTCAGTTAAAACCTTTGTTTGGGGGAAATCCAAGGGCCCTATAAGTGTGTCCCCTTCTTTCAGTTCAGACACAGGCCTTGCTTCAATTGAACTGCCGGCCAAAACAAAAACACTGTGTGAACCAGTACAGTTTATCTCCCACCCCCCATCTGTTCTAATGTTGAATAACTCATCACTGGTTTTGTGACGGATGACGCTTTTTAAATGTTTGAACGAAGGCGAGAGAGAGCTATCAATCGATAAAATTTTATAGCCGTTAACCTTGGAAAATTCGTGCCTTATAGGAAACGAACTGTTGCAGGCGCCGTTCTTCGCAATCTCTTCATCTACAAATTCGCCGATTTTTTTGGAAAAAACAAGTCCATCCTTATCCTCCAAATAGATCAATTCGTTGTAATCCAAACTAAGCTGCACTGCGTTTCCTGGAATAGGCCTTTCCTCCCTAATCCTTTGCAGCATCTCCCTTATCTGTTCAAGGGTTGGCTCGTAAACATATCCTGCTTTTTGTGCAAAAAAGAAGCAATACCAGCAGTTCAAATCGCACCTGTTGGTTAAGACAATGTTGGTAAGAGTGCTGTTTGTTTTGTGCAATGAACACAGGCCACAGCTCTTGGGGCAGGTTACCTTGCCATCAGCGATGTTTGGGTTTAAGAGGCCCCTGCCCTCTTTCTTGAATCGCTCGGCCCTTTTGTACATCTCACTGTCACCCCAATAAAGCTCCCTGAACCGGCCGTGGTTTCGACACTGCTTTTCAATCCAGACTTTGCCTTGTTCAACAAAAACAGTAGCTGGCAGTAGCTCAAGGCATTCGGGGCACAGGCTGCTTGTCTTCCTAAGCTCTTCCCTCAACTGA
>JAFCFG010000194.1:715-2018 GCA_017608725.1 Candidatus Iainarchaeum sp. | reverse complement strand
ACATTTTCGAAGTTGATTGGATTCCTTTTGTGCGGCATTGTGCTGCTGCCAACCTGCTTTGAACCAAAGGCCTCAGCAACCTCACCAATCTCACTTCTCTGCAGGTTTCGCATGTCATCAGCAAAGTTTGCAAGAACATTGAAAGCTCCAGCCATTGCATTCAACAAATCAAGCATTGTTTCCGGTGCAACTATCTGCGTGCTGTGCCTTCCCTGCTTCAGGCCAAGCTCGCTTAAAACAGTGCGCTCAAATGCAACAGGGTTTGATACAAATAAACTGAGTCCATTGTAGGCGCCTACTGCCCCAGAGAATTTGCCCTCAAGATTGTCTTTTGCCTCTTCAATTGCCCTAATCCTGCTGCCAAGCCTGTTTACATACCCTGCAACGGCAAAGCCAAAGGTAATTGGCTCTGCGTGCTGGCCATGGGTTCTGCCAATTTGCACTGTTTTCCTTTCCCTCAAAGCAATTTTGATAAAGGTTTTGAGTAGTTTTTTCAGGGAGGGGAGAACAAGCTGTTCACAGGCCTCTTTGTAGCGCAGCGCATTGGCACTGTCAACAATGTCATAAGAGGTAGCGCCAAAATGCACAAATGGTTTGGCATCCTTCTTCAAACGCTTTCTAATGCAGTTTACCAGGGCCCTTACATCATGCTTTGTTATCCTTTCCTCTGCATAGACCTCTTCTGCTTTGACCTTTGCAGCTGCCTTTGAAATCTGGGCTGCAACCTTCCTGCTGCAGATTCCCTGTTTTGCAAGGGCTTTTGCAAGCCCTGCCTCTACCCTGGCTTGGTATTTGATTCTTGCCTCTTCACTCAGATATGGGATAAATTCTTTGCTGCAGTACCTGCTGTCCAATGGCGAGATGTTTTCAAACCTGTCCATATAATCAGCCCCTGTTTTTTTCCAAAAATGCCTTGTATTGGCTTATAACCTCTTCGATTGTTGGGCCCCCCCAAATCTTTTCCCCTGTCCAGGCTTCTGCAACACTCTTGTACATATTGCTCACCAAACCAATTAACTCCTGGGGCAGTTTTTCCGGGGCAGTAAATTCGCCATGGCCTTTGCCCTCTGCCTTTTCCTTCTCAATTACTGCATACCATGGTGTTGTCTTGTAGTAATCGCGCAGAACCTGCTTGCTTAAATGGATTCCATTGTACAGGAACCTGTCTTCGTCCAGTGTTCCGCAGACGTCAACCAAAATAAGCTGTCTGTTTGGGTCAAGGGCAAACTCCAGTTTTCCGTCTGCGTGTTCCAATCCGATTTCCTCTGCTCTTTTGCACAGAAATTCATTTATTCTCAGGGCT
>JAFCFG010000194.1:0-683 GCA_017608725.1 Candidatus Iainarchaeum sp. | reverse complement strand
CTTCCCAGGTTAAACAGGAAATTTTGCCTGCTTCCTCCCACGAGAGATACCTGTCGCTTGGCTCGAGCTTTGTACTTACGTCCATTATTGTTTTTTCCAATTTCTCCCCGGGTTCAGGCATCCTGCTTAAACCAAGCTGTTCAATTGTTGTCTGGCCTTTTGCAAGCCTTTTGAATACACTGCTTCCGTCTGGAAGGGAATTCCTGTATATGACTTCCAAAGGAACAAGGTAGTTGCTCATTCCAGGTTTCAATTCCCCTTTCTGGGGGTAAAGCACCCTGACAAGGTCTACTTCCATTTCATTGCGTTTTACAAGCTTTCTGAAGTGGCTTTTTATCCCGAGCTTTTGCAGCTGCTCAAAATTGTATGCAGCCATCCTGCAAAGGGATTCGCCCTTGTTTGGAATTATATCAGGCATTTTGCCGTAGTCGAAAACACTGTAGTCGTCAGTGAAGTGGAATACCCCAATCCCTGTTTCGTTTTCTGTTGCGGGCTTTTTAACTATTAAATCCTTCACACTTCCCATTTGGATTACCTCCTTTCATTTAGATTGCCTAAACTTTTCGCTTTCGGTTTTGTCAGCTTCAATTACTTTCTTTGCCATCTGCTGTCTTAATGCAGCTATGTTTTTAACCAGGCCCTGGTTGTGGATGCTTAAAAGCTGCGCTGCAGCAATCAATGCA
>JAFCFG010000046.1 GCA_017608725.1 Candidatus Iainarchaeum sp. | reverse complement strand
TTGTAAAGTGCCTTTCCTTTATCCCTGCCACGGCTTTATCAATTCCTTCCTTGTTCTCAAAGCTACTGCAAGCAGCATTTATCAGGGAGTCTGTTACCCCGTTCAGGGCGGAAACGACTATGACTATCTCCTCCTTGCCCTGCCTCTTCTTTATCACATTCACAATTCTCTGCACCTCGTCCTCTTTTGAGAGAATGCTTCCGCCAAATTTCATTACTGTAAGCATAGAAACCCCAAAGTTCGAAAAAGCTTTAAAAACTAACCAAATTAGACGAATTTCGGCCACTCTTCTGGTTTTGCCATTCTTCTTTCAACCGCTTTCCCCCTTTGCTTCACTGTTTTCATTGGCCAGCTTTCATTAACTACTTTCCTCCCCCTTTGCTTCACTGTTTTCATTAGCGCCCTTTCATTCTCCCTATTCTTCTCTCAAGCGTGTTTTCCTTTTTCTTTAAATGGTTTTTCTCTGCCCTTTTTTCCCTTATCAGCATTGCAAGAAACCTGTTCAGCCTTCTGCCCTTTGCATATTTTTGCAAGTAGCTGTAAAGTGCCTCCCTTGCCCTTGCAATGTTTCGCTGCTGTTGCGTTAGGGACAGCTCACACAGAAGCACGCTCATATAATATTTTTTCCAGGTTATATGGTTTCTGTCAAATGCATATCTTTGCAGGCCCAAGTGTTCTGTTACAACCCTCTCAGCGTGGGCATGCGCTTTTATTGAGTCGCTGACACTCTGCCTCAACTCATAGTACTTTTTATCCTTTGAAAGCTGCATTCTTGCAATCAATTGCGCAAAGCTGTTCAATAGCTTTGCGCTGGCTAACATTCCCTTGTGCCCAAAGAATTCCCTTTCAAACTTTACACCAAAACTTTCATATTCCAGTGCAATCATTTTCTGCTGGGCGGAAAAATCGGTTCTGCCCTGCCAGCTGCGCATTAACAGTTCCCTCATTGAAAAGAAGGTTTGCTCCTTGTCAATTGCCTCTATGCGTTGCTTTTGCGCTTTTTTCACCATTCGCTTGAATTTGGCTGCATCTACCTTCCCTGGCTTCATGTCAAGCAGGTAGTCTTCCACTTTAAGCCATGCGTTTGTTGCCCTGCTTTTTGCAATTCGCCAATTTTTCAGGTGCGGAAGCAGCCTCTTCACTGTTTCCCTGACAGTCTGGTTTTGCAAATATGCTTGCGGCCTTTCTTTTGCAAACCGCTCTCTTTCCTTTCTCCAATATGCTTTTTCCTTTTTACTTGGTTTATCTTTCTCAAACTTTTTTCTTCCTGGCATATGAAAACCTTTAACTTCCATTTCGCAATAAACATTTCAACAATTTGTTTTGCAAATTGGCCGGCTGTAGTTTCACTTCTCTCCCTTCCACTCGTCAATGAACCGTTCAACAAACTTTTTCACAAAACCATGCCTCTGTTTTGCAATCTTCCTGCCTGTTTTTGTGTTGAAGCTCTCCGGCTTCAACAGCCTGATGCTTTTCCTAATCAAGTGGTTTAGGGCAGCCCCGTACTCTCCGGCATATTCTCTATTGTTGTCCTCTGTTGGGTCATACAGGTCGTGTTGCATTGCCCCTGCCATTTGAAAGACCCTTGCAATGCCAATTGCACCCAGGGCATCCAGCCTGTTTGCGTCTTGCAGTATGGCTGCTTCCTTTGTTTCGGCTTTCATCCGCTTGCTCGCCCTATGAACAGCAATGCAGTACTTCACCGCCTCAATTTTCTCCTCTGGAAAGCCCAACCCGCCCAAAACAGCCGCAGCATCCTCCGCCCCCTCTGTTGCGTGGTCCTCTATTTTCCCAGAATCCTCTTTTGGCCTTGCAATGTCGTGCAGCAATGCAGCCGCTTCCACTATTTCCATATCAGCCTTTTCTTTCCTTGCAATCCTCCTTGCAAGGCTTCTTACCCTTAAAGTGTGGTCAAAGCCATGGTGGCCCTGCCCAGGAAAAAAGTCAGAAGCAACTTTCTCAATCCTTTGCATTAATTTATAATCCATTGTTAGTATTTAAGCCACAAATTTTTTAATTCCCTTCCGCACTGCTTTTTGTCCTTGAAATGAACGGTTTTGAACCCTGCCACAGACACAGAGTGGCAAAGAAAGTTATTTAATTCAATTCCCGGAAGCCCCCAAAGAATTTATTTGATTAATTCTACCAACCCCTGCTCCTCCTCCCAAAGAAAAGTTATTTAATTAATTCCGCCCCCTCTTTTACTGGTTGGGAAAATGCCTGAAGCAAAACTGAAAGTTGAGTTACTTGCCTTTACACCAAAGCCGGGGGAAACGGCTGCTACTGCTGCGCACATGTGCTATGCAGGCATTGGCATTGACAGGCTAAAGGAGAAGGCAAGCCCGGAATATGCTAAAAAATTGCTCAAAAGGCTTACAGAGGAGGGCCACATGTCCCCCTTGGAGCATGCTTCCTTCACTTTTGCAATTGAAGGCATTTCCAGGGCTTGTTCGCACCAGCTTGTAAGGCACAGAATCGCCTCTTATTCGCAGCAATCGCAGAGGTATGTAAAGGAAACAGGCTTCAATTTCGTGGTTCCCCCAAAAATAAAAGCCGATGAAAATGCCCTTAAAAGGTTCAACGATTCAATGCAGCAAAGCGGGAAAGCCTATGAGGCCTTGCTTAAAACAGTGCCAGCAGAGGATGCTAGGTTTGTTCTGCCAAATGCCTGCGAAACCCGGATAATTGTAACAATGAACACCAGGGCCCTGTACAACTTTTTTGAAAGGCGCTTGTGCACCAGGGCACAGTGGGAAATAAGGCAGCTGGCAGAGGCAATGTTCAGGCTATGCAGGGAAGCGGCCCCCTCCTTATTTGAGAATTGCGGTCCAATCTGCGACAGGCTGGGCTATTGCCCCGAGAGGGAAACCTGTGGAAGAAGGCCATTGAAGGCCAATGCAATTAAGGGGTAATTTTAATGGGGCTGTTGGAAAAATATTCAATTAATGTCTGGCAAAAGCTTTTTGGGCGAAAATGCCTCAAACTTGGCGGAATACGCTAATTTCAGTCAGGGTGCCGAATACTTTTAAGCTTAATCCCGTTAATTCCCCCCAATTCCAGAGACATTTGACAGCCTTCAGCCATTTCCATTAGTTTTTAAACCCTTTTCTTGGTTGAATCTATTTGCTTCTTATGGTGTAAAAAAAGGAGCAATTTTCGGTTTTTTGTGAGGTGAGCTTGTTGAGCAAACAGTATGTTTATGCGTTTGATGAGGTAAAGGATGCAAACACCAAAGAATGGATATTCAAGCTTGGGAACAAGGGAGCACAATTGGCAGAAATGACTGCATCTGGCTTGCCTGTTCCACCGGGCTTTACTATTACAACAGAGGCCTGCAACCAATTCTATGCTGGGGGCAAGAACTGGCCCCCTGGCTTGGAAGCCCAGGTAAAGGAAAAGCTCGCTGCTTTGGAAAAGAAGATGGGAAAAAAGCTCGGGGGCAGGGAAAACCCGCTTTTCCTAAGCGTTCGCTCTGGCTCCTATGTTTCAATGCCAGGCATGATGGACACTGTCCTGAATCTTGGAATGAATGACGAAACCGTTAGGGTTTTTGCAGAGAAAACAGGAAATGAAAGGGCTGCCTTTGACAGCTACAGGCGCTTTATTACAATGTTTGGGGATGTTGTAATGGGGGTAAAGCATGCCCTGTTTGAGGAGATTCTTGACAAGGCAAAGGAAACCAAGGGAGTGAAATTTGACACAGAGCTGGATGCAGCTGATTTAAAGGCCCTTATCCCAAAGTACAAAGAACTTGTGAAAAAAGAGGCGGGAAAGGACTTTCCGCAGGATGCATGGGAGCAATTGAAGATGGCAATTGACGCTGTCTTCAACAGCTGGAACACCCCAAGGGCTGTTTCCTACAGGAGAATAAACCACCTTAGAAACGATGCAGGAACCGGTGTGAACGTACAGGCAATGGTTTTCGGAAACATGGGTGAGACCTCTGGCACAGGGGTTTCCTTCACCAGAAACCCTGCTACTGGGGAAAAAGAGCACTACGGTGAATTTTTGATTAACGCCCAGGGGGAAGATGTTGTTGCCGGCATCAGGACACCAAAGCCAATTGACGAGCTTAAGGATGTAATGCCAGATGTTTACGAGCAGCTTTTGAAGATTTACAGCACTCTGGAAAAACACTACAAGGACTTGCAGGATTTTGAGTTCACAATCGAGAACAAAAAGCTTTACTTGCTGCAGACGAGGAACGGTAAGAGAACAGCCCAGGCAGCTGTAAAGATTGCTGTTGACATGCAGGAAGAGGGCCTGCTTTCAAAGGAAGAGGCTGTTTTGAAAGTAAAGCCGGAGCAGATTGACCAATTGCTGCACAAGCAGCTTGACCAGGTTGCAATAAAGGAAGCAAATGTTATTGCAAGGGGCATTAATGCCAGCCCTGGTGCTGCTGTTGGAAAAATCGTTTTCACTGCTGAAAAAGCAAAGGAACTCTTTGATGCCAACCCCAGCGAGCAGTTGATTCTTGTTAGGACTGAAACAAGCCCTGAGGACATTGAGGGAATGAATGTTGCAAAGGGCATTTTAACCGCAAGGGGCGGTGCAACCTCCCACGCTGCAGTGGTTTGCAGGGGAATGGGAAAGCCCTGTGTGGCTGGTGCAGGCGACATTTCAATTAATGAAAAGGCCGGTGAGATGAAGGCAAAGGCAGGCCTCACTTTTAAAGAGGGGGACTGGATTTCTCTAGATGGCGGCACTGGAGAGGTTTTTCAGGGCCAGATTCCTCTGGTTGAACCAAAGCTGAAAGGGGATTTTTCCACCTTGATGAAGTGGGCTGATTCTTTCAGAAGGTTGAAAGTGAAGACAAATGCCGACACGCCCAAAGATGCCAAGCTAGCCCTTGACTTTGGCGCAGAGGGCATTGGCCTTACAAGGACTGAGCACATGTTTTTTGAGGGGGACAGGATTAAGGCAGTTAGGGAGATGATTCTTGCGGAAAACATTGAGGGCAGGAGGAAAGCCCTTGAAAAGTTGCTGCCTTACCAGAGAGAGGATTTTGCAGGCCTGTTTGAGGTAATGGATGGCCTGCCTGTAATCATCCGATTGCTTGACCCGCCATTGCACGAGTTCCTGCCCAAAGAAGATGAGGAGATTGAGGAACTGGCCAAAGAGATTGGTGTAAGCAAGGAAAAGCTCCAGGAAACTGTTGACAACTTGCATGAATTCAACCCAATGCTTGGCTTTAGGGGATGCAGGTTAGGAGTAGTTTACCCTGAAATTAATGAAATGCAGATTAAAGCGATTTTTGAAGCCGCTTTGCAGGTCAAGAAAAAGGGCATTAAGCCAATTCCGGAGATTGAGGTTCCCCTGGTTGGGAATGTAAGGGAATTTCTGAAGATAAAGGATTTGGTCAGGGGGGTTGCAAGGGAAACCGGTGCTGAGGGCAAGGTCCCCTACAAAGTTGGGACAATGATTGAGGTTCCAAGGGCAGCCCTTACTGCTGATGAGATTGCAAAGGAAGCTGATTTTCTTTCCTTTGGAACAAATGATTTAACGCAGATGACCTGCGGTTTTTCAAGGGACGATGCCGGGAAATTCTTGAAGCACTACACAGGGCAGGGAATTTATGAAAGAGACCCTTTTCAGAGCATTGACCAGGGCGGAGTTGGCTTGTTGATGAAGCTCTGCATCGAAAAAGCCCGTTCTGTTAATCCAAAGATTGGGATTGGAATTTGCGGCGAGCATGGCGGCGAACCCAAGTCAGTTGAGTTCTGCCACGCCATTGGATTGAATGATGTTTCTTGCTCCCCTTACAGGGTTCCGATTGCAAGGCTTGCTGCAGCCCAGGCCGCAATAAAGGAGAAGCTTTCCAGAGGGAAGGCCGAGGCAGCCAAAAAGGAAGGAAAGAAGCCGGAATAAGGCCCCAAAAGGGGGCATTCCACATTTATTTTATAAACTGAATTTTTTACAGCCAATTCTTTTTGAAAAATAAAAAAATTTAAAAACCAAGCCAAATTAAATGAATTTTTCGGGCAAAGCCCTAAAGGGGCTTGTTGCTTAACTCAATTTTTTTGCAATTTTTGCTGTTTTTCCAAAATAAAAATTGTTCATTTTTCCTTTAATTTCAAAACGGTTTTGGTGCAAATGCCGCAATTTTTTCAAGTAAATGCCTGCTTAAGCGGCAACTTTCCATCCCAGCATTCGTTTACTCTCAGTTGTCCCCCGCAATTTTTTCAAGTAAATGCCTGCTTAAGCGGCAACCCCGTAAAAGGGAAAACAAATAAATACTACTTCCTGCCCTATTTTTCTATTGCCTTTTGGTTGTGGCAGAATGGATTCAAAAAAAGCATTGATTGTAATTCTTAGCGCCTGCATTCTAGTTTTCTGCGCTTTTTTTATCAGCACCTGCACCGGTATTGGCAGGCCAAGCGGCCTTTATTCCCTTGCTATCCCAGCAGATTCAGGAAACCCGGAAACAAACTATGCCCTCCAATTCCCACTTGTCTGCCATTCCTTTATTGTTGCAATAATTCTTTTGCTTGTCCTGCTTTTTGTTTCAACAAAGCGGGTTTTGGAAACCAGAACGGAGCACTGATTCCTTGTGGCAGGGCTGTTCAGCGAATTCTCAAGTCTTTTTGCAAGGGTCAGATGGTTTGCCCTTGCCAATGTCCTGGCTGCTGCCCTGTTGTTTGGCGTGCTTGTCCACGAGCTGCTCCATATTTTGCTGCTCGGGCACCCGATGAGGGTTTGCCTTCATATAGGCGAGTTGCCTGCCCTTGTTTCAATTTGCTGCCTTTCGGAAGAGGAAATGCAGAACTGGTGGATTAGGTCCGAGGTTCTCCCGCTTTTTGTCCAGTTCATCTTTATGCTGTTGTGGGTGTTTGCCTTTAGGGCCCTTTATGTTAAATCAGCCTGTGTTCAAAAATCCGAAGAAAGGTCTGCTGGAGAGAAAAAATAGCCCTTTTATTCAATGCTTTTTCTCAGCTCTCTTTCAAGCGACTGGATTTTTTTGAGCAGCTGCCTTTTTTCTGACACTCCATCCTTTTCGGCTTTTTCAGCCAGTTTCTCAATTTTTTTGAGCTTCTTGTCCAAGGTCGCAAACTTTTTCATGATTTTCTTGTTCGAGTACCTAACAATTAGGACAACCAGTACCAGTAAAAACAAGAACCAGCCAACCAAAATAGCCCCCAGTTTTATATCAATCACATCAGCCAACCTAAAA
>JAFCFG010000045.1 GCA_017608725.1 Candidatus Iainarchaeum sp. | reverse complement strand
TGTCTGTTCTCAGGTCCCAAATCGTTTCCTCCATATAAAACCACCTACTTCTTCTCCTTTTTCTCTGCCTCAATGAATTTCTTTCTCAAGGCCTCTTTTTGGATCCCGTAAACCTGCTTTATTCCCCTTTCAGCCAGCTTAATTGCCTTCTGCCACTCTTCTGCTGTAAGAAGGCCGTCCATCTGCAGTAGAACTATTTCACCGTTTCTTGGCATTACAGCTATTGGAATGTCAACTGCATCAGGCGCATCCTCTTCCTCCTTGTTCAGGTCCAGGATTATTTCCCCTCCGGCCTTGCCAACTCCGACAGCTGAAACAAGGTCTTTCATCGGGATTCCTGCATCAACCAATGCAACGCTTGCTGCTGTTAATGCTGCTACTCTTGTGCCTGCGTTGCTGTCAAGGATTTCGACAAACACGTCAATTGTTGTGTTTGGAAATCGTTCAAGGAAAATAGCGCTCTCCAGGGCTTCGCCTGAAACCTTGCTTATCTCTATTTCCCTTCTGCCTGGCTTTGGTGACTTCCTGTCAGGAACACTGAAGGTAGCCATCCTGTAATGGTAGTTAACCAATGCCCTGTAAGGGTTCTGAATGTGCTTTGGCAGGGCTTCTCTTGGGCCGTAGACAGCTGCAATCACCTTATTCTGGCCCCATTCAAGGTATGCACTGCCATCTGCTCTGTCCAGAATTCCCGCCTCTATCTTTATCTTCCTCAACTCATCTAGCTTTCTTCCATCCAGCCTCTTGCCGTTTTTGATGTATTTTATCTCTTCCTCTTTTTTCTTCATTTTTGCTTTTCACCTTTTTTTTCTTTTAAAAAAGCATCAACCCTGTTGGTTAAATTGCTTAAGTGCGCTTCCTTTTCAATCAGCCTAATGGCTTTAACACATAGGGCAATATCGCCGTTCTTTACCCATACCCAGCCGTTTCTGCCTACAACCAAGCTGCAGCCAGTGCCATCCTTTAAAACCTTTAGCATTGAGCCGTTTCTTCCAATTACCCTGGGAACTTTCGCTGGGCTGACCTCTACTACTTCTCCGTCGTAGAAAACCCTTATTTCAACTAGGTCTGCTTCGTTTATCTCGTTCACATCCTTGATGATTGCACTGATTACACTGCCTCTCTTTAGGTGGTATCTTATTGCGTCCTTTGAAACAAAGCTCCTGTAAATGCTGTTGATGTCAATGATGTAGCTGTTGAATGTTTCGCCTGAAACGATTCCAATAATCAAGTCGTTTCTTACTGGAATGTATCTGCCATGCAAGGGCACAACATATGCGGTGCCTGCATCTGGATAAGTGATACCAAGGCTGTCTGAATAGACTTTGCCGTTTTCAATGAATGTGTGCTGGCCAAGCCTTTTTCTCTGGTCTGTAATCAGTTCGCCTGGGATGACTATTTTCTTTTGCTTTTGTTCCCTTCCAATTTCTTCCCTTTCTTCTATCTCAGTTTTTTCTTTTTGCAATCTCATTCACCTTGTAAAGCTTTTGTTTCACAGTTGCCGTGGCAAACGCTGTTTAGCTCATCCAGAAAATTCTGTCTAAGCCCGGCTGGTAATTCAACCACTGCTATTAGGCTGCCGTCGTTCTGCCACTGCTCTTTCAATACTTTAAACCTGTGCAGGATAGGGCTTGCTTTTCCACTGTATTCTGCCCCTATCTTTACTGCAAGCTGCAGTTGCTGCATTGAAATTGGAATTGCCTTCTGCAGTTCCTTTAAAATGACCGGTAGTTGCTCTTCAACTGACTTTGATTCATCAACCCTTATTTTTGCTTCCTTTAATGCGTTTTCAATTCTCTTTGCCGGGTGAGGCGCACCGGTTTGCGGGTTTACAGCGTTCTTTGAAATGAATTCAATTAGCTCTCTTTCCCTTGCCTCTTTTATTGCCCTTCTCTGCTCTGTTGTTAAGTGCACTGTTCCATGGGCAATTATTTTCTTTGCAACAATCTCTGTATCTGTTGAACCAAAGGCCTTGTTTACTGCCTCACTGCTTTGGGCTTCGCCTTTGGCTGCATCCTTGAACACTGTGTCTATTGCCAACAACTCTGAAAAATCCACATTCTCGCCCTTTTTCACTTTCAACGCTAAGTCGGGATCAACTAAAATCTCGAACTTTTCCCCATGCGACTGCAATCTTGCAGTAACAGCGTCTTCTAGTTTTACCATGAAACCGTTAAACCCCTTAATTCAGAATTAACTCATTTTTTCCCTAAAATAGACTTAAGTTTTTGCTTAGATATCCTTTCAAAGCCCTTTTTGCAGGACCCGGAGCAACAAAGCAATGCCCTCGTCAAAGGGCATGCCTTCCTTGTACTCCTTCTCCAAGACCCGCATTGCATCCTTTCTCCCCTTCCCAATCGCAATTGCATTGTACTCGGCCAATGCACCGCTTGGCTCTGTTTCAAACAGCCTGCTTCCTGACTCGTCAACCCCGCCAATGATGAAGCTCACACCAAAGGGCCTCATACCGGCATACTGTGTAAACAGCTGCTTTACTGCCCCCAGCCTCTTTACAAGTGTTTCAATCTCAATGCTCTCCTCGTAATACATCCTGTTCTCTTGGGCTTCCTTCCTTGCAACCTGAACAAGCCTTCTTGCATCTCCAACAAGGCCACTGCTTATTGCACCAATGTGGTCATCAACCTTGAAGAGTTTTTCAATGCTCTCAGGCAAAATCAGCCTGCTTGTTACCTTTTTGTCCGCACCGAAAATAACACCTTTGTCGTAAACAAGGCCCAAACCCATTGTGCCCTGTTCAACGATTTTGCTGGCATACTCCACCTGGTACAGCCTGCCATCAGGGCTAAACATTGTTGCCACGCGGTCATACGCGCTGCTTCTCCTCGAAACAGGATACATCTAAAACAGCTCCTATCTTCTTTCCCTCTACTTTTATATTTTGAAGAACGTAAGTTATAAAAAGCTTCTCAAAATCGCAGAGCCTTCAAAGTGCCGCTTGTTCTCAGTGTTTTTGCTTCAAAATCAGGGGGAAGGGCTGCTATTGCCTTTTTCACCTGCTGCTCTGAGCCAAGCCTGCATCTTACGATCCCTTTGCTTTGGGAGGGCTTGAATTCAATGAACCAGATTGAAAGGGCTTTTCTCTCTGACATGGAGAACTGGCCCATAATCAGGTCAAAGGCCTGCTTTCCTGTTCTGCAACTGCCTGGCTTTAACTGGAAAAGCAGGTATCGCCTTTTCTGCCTTTTGCTTTTTTTGGGAGGCTTTTTTTTGGGTTTTTGCTCTTCGCTCATTTTAATTCAGCCAAAAAACATTTAGACTTTTTTTCAGGGTTTTTGTTTATTTCCATTCAACCAAAATAATTTCCGCTTTCCAAATTAAATTCTTTCCATTGTTTCAATCCCGCCAAATCCTCCCCTGTTTTTGCCTTTTGGAAAAGCTCCTGCTCTAATTTTTCAACCGGCATGCAAGATTGAGGACCTGCCCACCAATTCAACGCCAACCTGTTCCCCGGCTGCTTTTAGTTTTTCTGCGAGAAAAGCAGCTATCCTCCCAACCTGCAGGCTGTGCCTTACTATGTTTTCCGAAATTACTATGTTTTCCAAAACTTTGTGTTTCTTCAACAACTGCAAGCATTGTTCCCTAGTAGGCAATGGCACTTAAATCTCCACCAGATTGTAATCGCTTTTTCCATAGCCCTGTTCTTCCAGCCATTTCACCTGCAGCTTCGGGTCCCTGTAGCCGATTGAGTCAAAAAAGTCCTTGCCGGAGGCACTGTTGATTAGGTCAGCTGAAGCTGAGTCAATTGCAAGAATGTTATCTGAAACAAGAAAGCCGATGTTGGGGATTTTTCCAAGCATGGCATCTCCGTGGCAATCGCACATCTCACTGATGTCCATTAAAACATTCACAAAAAGCAAGTCCTTTTTTTCAAAGCATTTGAGGACTGCCAGGGCACAGCTTGCCAGTGCACTGTCAGGCATTAGTTCCCTTGGGGACATTGCCCCCTGTTTGCAGGCTTTGAAGCACTTTGCACAGCCCCAGCACCTCTCATAGTCAATCACTGCCTTGCTGTCTTTCATTGTAATTGCCTTAACCGGGCAGACACCAAGGCAGGCCCTGCAGCCAATGCACTTGTCCAAGTCAACAACCATTTTTGCCTTGTCGTGGCAAAGCGTTTTGGTTTCCCTGTCAACTGCCCCCATTCCAAGGTTCTTTATTGCCCCTCCCAGGCTGGTAAAAGGATGGCCCTTGCAATGGGACAGGACAAGCATTGCATCTGCTTCTGCAATTTCTTTGCTAATGTTGACCTTGAAGAGCTTTCCCTCTTTTTCCACGCCGTTGTTTGAAATTACAATCGGGCAGCCCATAGTTTCCTCTGTGAAGCCATTTTTCCGAGCGGTGTCGTGGTAATCCTCTACTGTGTATCTTTTGACCTTGTATTTTGTGGTTGAATCAAATAGAAAGGGCTTTGCGCCCGCCCCTTTTAGAACCTCTACTACCTTTCCTGCAATCGGCGGCCTAACGTAGTTCAAATTTCCGTATTCCCCCATGTGCAGTTTTACTGCTACATTTTTTCCCCTCCAGTTGCTTAGGGGGAACTTTTGCAGGGCATGGCCCAGCTTTTTTATGAAGTTGTCCTTTATGAAGTACACATTGCCCATGGCTAAATGTAATTGGTGAAAAAGGATTAAAAAATCAATTGAAAAAATCCGGGAAAAGGGGGCAATTAAAAGAGAAAATTGAAAGTGAATTGAAAGTTATTTCAAGAGAAATGGAAAAAGGGCAATTGCAAAAAAGTGGGAAAAATGGGAAAAAGAAAAACAAAAAAAATTCAGAAAAAAATAAAAAAATTTTATTCAATTGAGGGGGGCATTTTTACTTTACCTGTCTTTTCTTTGCCCCGGGGGCCTGTAAAAGCAGCAACTCCAGTATCAGCAGCCAAGCCCCGTGTTTTACTTTGCCTGTCTTTTCTTTGCCCTGGGAGAGGACCTCACCTTTTCCGCACCCTTGCCCTTTTTTCTCAATCCCCTTGATTTCTTGCCCTTGCTTGTCAGGCCTCTGAATGCCCTGCCCCTCTGGTTTTTTCCTGTAATCCAGTTCATTTCCTTGTCTGATTTTATTTCAGGGGCATTTGTGTCAACTAGAATTACCTCGTAGTAATGGCTTTTTCCGTCGTCGCCCACATAGCAGCTGTTTAGAACCTCGCAGTTTTTGTATTTTCTTGCTGCCCTTTGCTCTGCAATGCTTTGGATGCTAATCCGCCTTGTTAGCTTCTTTGTCCCCATTCTTTTGGGTTTTCTTGCCATTGTTGGCCTTCTATGCAGGCCGGATCCTTTTCTGACCCGGACCCTTACAACAATAAAACCCTTTTTTGCTTTGTAGCCAAGGGTTCTTGCCCTTGCAATGTTTGTTGGCTTTTTAACCCTGACAATTGCTTTCCTCTCTTTCCTGAATTCAATTAGCCTGTCTCTCTGTATCTTTTTGTAGTCGTATGACTCATCCTTTTTTCCGGCGAATTCCCTCTGGAATGTTTCCTGGATTGCTTTTGTTGCTCCTATCTCAATCACCCAAAAAAAATGGAAAAAAAGCTTAAGCCCTGTTTTCACTTAGAATTAATTAATTGCAATTATTTTTAAAGCTTAGCAATACCTAATCAATTCGGTATGAAAACAAAATTCAAAAGCAAGGCATTAAACGAGCACATTAGAGTTGAAGAGGGCCAATGGGTTGAGATTTTTGAAGAGGGAAATGCCTTTGCCTCAATGCTTCTGCTGCAGGTTGAAAAGCTGTGCACTCTCGCCCATGAAATTGAGAGGCTGCTCAAGGCAGACAATGTCAGTGTTGAACAGGTGAAAAGCCTTGCATCAGGCCTTGTTCGGAGAATTGAGATTGTTCTGGAAATGTTTCCTGATGCAGAAGAAAGCTTTAAGGCAGAAGAGCTTTTCAGGGAATTGAAGGCAGGCATTGAAAAACTGGGGAATGATGAGGGCTCATTAAAGGTATTGGAAGAAAGCGTGGACAGAATACACAAGTCCTGCCACTTGCTTGTTGATGAAATCCATGAGAAGCTGTGCAAGTAAATTCCTTTTTGGTGTGCAAAATGCAGCAGAAATGCGTTCAATGCAGCAAGAAAGCGGCAATCTCGCTGCCCTATGGGCCGCACAGCTTCTGCAAAGAGCACTTCCTGCACTTCTTTGAAAAAAAGGTTAGGAAAACAATCAGGGAGAATAGGCTTGTTCAAGGCAGGGAAAAACTGGTTGTTGCCTGCTCTGGCGGCAAAGACAGCTGTACAACACTCTACTTGATTAACAAGATTTTTTCAAGGAGCAATCCAGTGGAAGCCCTGTTGATTGATGAGGGCATCCCCAAATACAGGGACAAAGCGCTTGATATTGCCAAGGAAAACTGCAAAGCCTGGGGGGTTCCATTCAAGTGTGTTTCTTTCAAAGAGGAATTTGGCTTTACAATGGTTGACGTAATGCGGAAAACAGGGCCAAAGAAGAATATTGGAAGCACATGCGCGTTCTGCGGCGTTCTGAGGAGGAAGCTGATGAACAAGTACGCAAGGAAAATGAAGGCAGGAAAGCTTGCAACAGGCCACAATATGGATGATGAAGCCCAAAGCGTTTTGATGAATGTTTGCGAGGCAGACTTGCAGCGCTTTGCCCGCTTAGGGCCGGCCTCAGGAATTGTAAAAAGCGGGGGCTTTGTTCCTAGGATAAAACCCCTCTGGCTCTGCCCTGAAATTGAGGTTATTGCATTTGCAAAGTATTCAGGCATAAAGCATTATGATAAGCAGTGCTGCCCTTTCAAGTGGCAGGCCAAGAGAAATGACTTCCGCGGAATCCTCAACCACTTGGAAGCATCCTACCCTGGAACAATGTTCTCCATTCTTCGCTTCCTTCAGCAAACAAAGCCATTGGTTGCAAAGGAAAAGGCAAGGGATTTCAAGCTGAACAATTGCCTTAGCTGCGGTGAACCAACAAGCGGCAAGGTTTGCACTGCGTGCAAGCAGGTTGAGCTGATTAAGAAGAAGTGAATTGGGTCCGAGGAGAATTGAACTCCCGACCTTCACCATGCTGAAGCCTTTTTTCCCATTTTTTAGACGAAGCGAAAAAAGGCTCTGTCAAGGTGACGTCATACCACTAGACCACGGACCCGTAAAAGGAAAGGTACTGCGTCATATTTTTTAAAGTATCCTAAATGCCTGATTCTGTTAAATGGGTAGAAGAAAGAAGGAAGAAAAAATTGGCTTCAGGCCTGCAGCTATGGCTTTGCCCCTAAACTTATTTTTGCTACTAAAGTCGTTGAATTTTTTTGACTTTGGTAGAAAAGCCCCCTAGCTTAATCAGAGGGAATATTTCATTTGCTCTTTTTAGTCTTCAATTTATCTAGGGCTATTCCCATTTCTTTTGCAAAGTTCTTTTCAAAGGCATCCAGTTCAGCTAGCTTTCTGTCAATTTTCTCAATCCTGAGGTTAATCTGCCTTTCGCTTATTTTCATTGTTTCGTTGAATCTCTTCACTGCCTCGTTGAAGTTTTCCACGTTTCCCTCAATTGAAGCAGACAGCCTGTTCCTGAATAACTCAAGGCGCTTCATCTGCTCAGCGAATTGCTCTGGCTTAAACTCTCTTTTTATGGCGGCCTGCAGGGCCTCAATGCTGTCAAGCTTTTCCCTCATCTCATTTTCCAGTTCCAGCCTCCTTGAATTGAATTGCTTCAATTGGGCAATGGTTTCAGGATCTAAGCCAGGGGTTTTGCCCTGCAGCCTCTGCTCAATCCTTGCATCTATGTCCTTTGCAAGGCTTTTCTTCAAACGCCCTATTGCTTCGCCCTCAAGCCTTTGCTCAATCTTTGCCTCTGCATCCTTTGCAAGCCCTTCAACAATCTCTGATTCAAGCTGCAGCGTCTTGTTTATTCTGTCATCCATGTCAGCCAGCTTTTTTTTGGCCTCTGATAAAAACTGCTCTATTTGGCTCTTTGCCTTAATCATCTCAGCGTTTGCGTCAGCAACAAGTCTCTGCTTTATGGCGTCCAATTCCTGCAGCCTTTCCCCTATGCTGGCTTCTTCCTCTTTCATGCTCTGCTTTTCTGCCCTCAACTTTTCAAGCAGGGCCTCTGTTTCTTTGCTTGTCTCCTTCATTCCCTGCAACTTTGCTTCAATCATTTCAGCAAATGCGTTTGCCTTTGCCTCAATCTCTGCATCCACCTTGCTTACAAGCAAGGTCCTCTGGCTGTCGAACAAGAGCTTTATTTTGCCCAGCTCTCTCTTTGCAGCTGCATCAATCTTTTCATCCAATACTGCGTCAAGCTCTTCTTTAAGCCGTTTCATTTCCCTCAGCTTGCTGTTAACAGTGGTGAGTATTCCCTTCTCCCAGAGCTTGCTTATCTCAGTGCTTTCCGCCTTTTCCTCAACAGCCGGTTCTGGTTGAACAGCCTTGGGCTCTTCCTCAAACTCTTCCTTCGGCCCAATATCCTTCACGATTTCATCTGTTTTTAGTGCTTTGTCCTCAACGAAATCCACTGCCTCTGCCGCCATCTGCTCTGCTGCCTGTTCTCTTCTCTCCTCAAGGCTAGCTGGTTTTTTCCCTAGCTTTTCAACAGCCTTTTTTTCTGCCAACTTCAGTTTCCCTTCACCAAATTTTTCCATGGCCAATTCTTGTTTCCTCTTTTCCTCTAATTTTTTCAGAACACTTTCAGACCTCTTTGAAGCAGGCGGTTGCCACTCCATCTGCCGCTGAATCCTTCTAGGCAGGGGACGCGGCTTTTGCTTTTTCCCTTTCTCCTCCTCCCTTGATTTAGGTTGCGATTTTCCCCTGCTTCTCTTTGCCTCCTTGATTAGGACTAGGGCCTCTGGCTTGCTTACGCCAACCTCTGCGAGATTGACAACTATCTCCTCCGGAGGCACTTTCAGAGAAAGCAGCTTTCTAATGCTCTCAATTAGAATCTCTCTTTTGCTGGGCATTTCCTGAATAAATTAGTTTAAACTGAATAAAAAGCTTTTCAATTGAAGAAAACAGGGCTGAATTGCAAGCGAAGCGAGCCCCTGTCATCGAGCGCCTGAAAGGCGCGAAGATGGCATAAATCGCAGCCGGATTTTGCCGGCTTTGGACCCTGTGGGAATTGAAAAACCTTTTTGGAAAAAAGGTTTGCGAAAAAAACAACTGCCACAGAAAAGCCATTTCGCTGTGCTCAATGGGTTTTGGACCCTGTGGGAATTGAACCCACGATCTCCACAATGCCAATGTGGCGTCCTACCACTAGACTAAGGGCCCTCAAGCTAATTTTTTGTTGAATAAATAATAAAAACAGTAAGCTTGGTCTTTGGGTTGTTTTTTGGATAAAGAAAAGGGAAAGCAGGTGCTAGCTGCTTATCAGGATTACGTTGTCCCCCCTCACCATCAGCTTTCCGTACTTTGTTTTAAGTTGGCCTTTCTCCAGCTCCTCCGCATTCTCCAGGACCAGGTTCAAGTGCACGTCAAACGCTTTCAGGGTCCCCCT